>JACMKL010000257.1 GCA_014380105.1 Candidatus Melainabacteria bacterium | reverse complement strand
TGACGAAGTGGCTTGTGTTTCTCCGGCATACGCATAGAGGTTCGGAAGAAGGGCTGCAATCGCACCCAGAAGTGCATACCGTTTTTTCATGACTTACTCCTAGTAGTTTTCAGCGGAGTAGACCTAAGTTACTCCTGGAGGTTCCCGTAAAATTCAAAACTGGGAATCTTCTCATTTTTCGCCAAACTGTCTGTTTCAATCCAAAATCTGCGACCCTTTACTAAGTGTATTCGCTGTTGATGAGTTTGGAGTTAATCGATGCGTATTGTCGATTTGGAGCGGACCGACGCTAGAAGCATCTCGGAAGTCGCAGAAATCTTGAAAGTGAGTTTTCTCGGTTTGTGTCCCGACTTTGAATTGCTTGAAGATGCCATGAGAAAAGTGCGTGAATCTTTTGACGACCATGAACTCAGTCGTATAGCCCTCGATGACAACGGTTCTGTGATTGGCTGGATTGGTGGGATCAGTCAATATAATGGCAATGTCTGGGAAATAGATCCGCTCGTTGTGCGCAAGGATTCTCAGAAAAGAGGGGTCGGAAAAGCACTTGTAGAGGACTTCGAGCAGCTTGTGGCTCAAAAAGGCGCTCAGACTATGTGGCTAGGCACAGACGATGAAAACGGTCGCACATCATTGTCAGAAGGCAGTCTCTATCCCGATGTGCTCGATAAGGCGCGCAAAATAGAAGATAAGGGCGGACATCCATTTGGCTTCTATAAAAGAATAGGATTTGAGATTGTGGGAGTTCTTCCTGACGCGAATGGACCAGGCAAGCCTGATATCTTCATGGCCAAGCGAGTGCAGGCAGTCGCTTTAGTTGATTGAATTTTAAAAAGGGTGATTGTCGGACTGCGGTTTAGACATTTGAATGAGACTCATCCACTGTGGCTGAAAGTCAGACTTCATGCCCTTTAAGCTCACATATCCGATGAACAAAACAATTTCGTGATTCTTAAAACCTTGCGGCGGCGCAAAAGAATAGATTTGCTCGCCTGGAACTATTTGCACAACATAGGCGCTGTCGTCGGCGTCTATCGCCTGAATGACGTGCTTGGCTCCCACTCCGAGTTCATGAACCGGAGCAAATTCAAAATTATTGAGGTCGACAATAAATGATTTCGAATAAGGGATTTCGTAGATTTTCTCTTCGCGACCATTAATGCCTTGATGGTCCTGGTCGACGCGAATAATCGGAATTCCGGCGTCGGTGGTTGGATAATTTTCAAAGGCATTTTCTGAATTGTCGTTCATCGCCGGATCTTCCCTTGATTGCCGTTTCGCCGCCCCAACATTGTAATCCGTCTTTCCCGATGTTGAACAAATTCAAAAGCTAAAAGCCTTTGCCTTTGTGCGGAAAGGGCTATGTGTTAATATCCGAGCTTTGCAACGCTTGATCGTAATCTAAGCCTGCCAGTGAATTCTGATTGTTTCGCACGGGTGCAAAAGATGGGTTCTTTCATTTATCTCGATAATAGCGCCACCACCAAGTGTCGCGAAGAAGTAATGGATGCGATGCAGCCTTACTTTTGCGACAAGTGGGGCAATCCTTCGTCACTTCACCGTCTGGGATTTCAATCGAGAAAGGCACTAAATCACGCCAGAGAACAAGCCGCACAGCTGGTTGGCGCGCATCCAGAAGAAATTTATTTTACACCCTGCGGTACTTACAGTAATAATGCCGCATTGCTCGGACGTGCTCAATACATTGAACAAAACGGTCTTGGCAAACATCTGATCACAACCTGCATTGAGCACAATTCCAGTCTTGGACCGGCAAAACATCTGCAATCCAGAGGTTGGAAAGTTAGTCATCTGCACGTCAGTGATGAAGGCATTGTGGACCTCGACGAGCTGAAAAAGTTAATTACAGACGAAACCAGCATCATTTCATTGATGTGGGCAAACAACGAAGTTGGTACTGTGCAACCAGTTGCTGAGATTGCTGAAATTGCAGCGGCTCGAAATATTTTCTTTCACTCGGACGCGATTCAAGTGCCGGGTAAATTGAAAATTGATATGAGCGCTGTGCCTGTCAGTTCTTTGTCTCTATCCGGTCACAAATTTTATGCACCGAAAGGTATTGGCATTCTTTATGTTCGCAAAGGCATGGAAATTGCTCCGATTTTGTTTGGCGGCGGTCAAGAACAGGGCATTTTCCCTGGCACGGAGAGCCTCTCCAATATTGTCGCTGTTGGAGCCGCGGCGGAACTTGCGCATTCTGAGCTAACTGAAAATTATGACCACCTGCGCACACTTCAAAGACTTCTGATCGATAAACTGACTTCGCATTCTGCTGTTCGTTTGACAGGTGCCCCAATCAAGCATCGTCTTCCCGGTCATGTCAGCGTAATTGTGGATGGCAGCGTCGGGGAACAACTTGTGCTGGAAGCTGACTTGAAGGGAGTCTGTATCTCTTCTGTCTCGGCATGCAAGCAAGCAGCTCAAGATCCATCTCATGTTCTTGCCTGTATGGGACTGCCTCGTGAGCAAGTGATAGGCTCTGCCCGCATTACTGCCGGGCGATTTAATACCGTGGAAGAATGCGAGAAGGCAGCCGAAATTCTGCTCAAAATTTTCACTAAACGCGCCAGCACCGCCAATCCGGCCCCTGCGCCAGCGATTGTTTAAAACTAGAAATTCTCAATTCAATCAGTCAATTTGTAGTCTGTTGTGAGAGTTTGCTTGTCACCACAGACGCCACCATTTGGTTTTGTTCTTATGTCATTTGTACTAATTGCTGTCGTAGCCATGATTTAAAAAACGATAAGAGAAAAATGGCTTGGTGTCCATGTTTCGCTTATCGTTCTGTATTTTCAAATGTTGGTACCCTGGTTAGTTTTCGGATTTGCTCCTTAATTCAGGGCGCCACAAGCCAACTGCAATAGTAATAATGATGCCAACTATTCCAAGAAATCCGGAGAATATGATGGTTGCAAAAACACTCCAGCCGGCAGGGAAAATTGCATTTGCCAAACTCACACCAATTACGTTTGTGATCACGAATGAAAGTGAGCCCCAGAGGTGTTTGTTGCCTTCGGTCAGGGTTGGTGGAATTTTGATTTTGCCATCGGGAGTTGCTTCGTTTTTGGCGATTTTCAGAAAGAATTTATTCCCGCCCAGGCATAGTGAATGGAAAGCGGCACCGGCAATAATTCCACCGATTACAGAGGCAATTAGAAAATTTGAAATAATTCCGTTGATAAGGAGAGTGCTGCCCGCGCCGAAAAGTCCGCCCACAGCTGAAAGTAAGGCTAATAGAACAGCTCCGATCAGACCGAAGAAGATGTACACGAAAGTTTTAACAGGATTTGCCATGATTTTTGTTTTTGTTTTTGTTCGGTTTGAAAATTGATGATATAAGAAATGCCCTGCGCCACCGAGTGTGGTGCAAAGCTCAAATTGAATTCGTTGCTAAATGTGAGCGGATGGGTTCAAGCAGCACAAGAGCAACGAATGGATAACTAAAAGTGTTGGAACTATTGGATTTTGGAGTTAAATGCCGATGAATTGGAAATGGAAAGAGTAATTTGTTTATACGTGCGTGCCCACGGCAAAAGCATCAAAAATCTTTGGGATATTGCGCTGTCATAAGTAACTCACCTAACAAAGCTGCGATAATTCGTTTGGAAACGTTATTTGAAAGAAGCCCATGTCAGTATCGCCAAGTGAAAAAGAAGCTGGAATCGT
>JACMKL010000256.1 GCA_014380105.1 Candidatus Melainabacteria bacterium | reverse complement strand
TGCTGAATTTTTAAGCTCATCTTCACGAGTCTCTTTCACATTATCGACGACACGCAGATACTCCTTTAATAGAGGATAGAATGAGAGCGACGCCTCATTTAATCGCATATTCAAACCGACAAGATTGAGTTTATTGACTGTTCCAAAGCCTTGATCCGTGTGCAAATCTTTGACACTTCCGACAACTGGAAGCAACATAATTAGGTACGAAGTTGCCAAAGACAATGTGCCTGTTGCAAGCAAAATAGAGGTAGCAATGGCGCGCTTTTTTCCCTTCTGAAAATGAGCGACAAATGCGATGACAACAGTGATAGCAACAAACACAATAGTCACTATGGCGATTGTACCTGCGACCAAATGCCAGAGCCATTCATTCATCGTTTAATAGTCCCGGACGTTATGGCTTACGCAGTGCGATTCCCATGTTGGACGTCTGCAAAGTCAAACACCAGACTGCCAGATCCATCGCTGTGAAAATAAAATTGCTTACGATATTAAACGCGTTGATTTTCATCGATCCCTGAAGAGGAAACCATTTTTCAGCAAGATGCGCGAGCCTGGGTGTTCCTTTAAAAACACTGTGCATCGTATAGAGCCAGGTAGAACCAGTTGGAATATACGCCACAGCTGAAACGGTTAAACCAGCTCTAGTGGCTAATTTCTCTAACGAGTTGCGATCAAAGAAATACCAATGTCTCGGAAGACAATATGGTCCCCATAGGCGGTCTTGAAAAATCTTTGCGTCAATTGAGCCAATATTTGGAGTAAATAAAATGCACACTCCGCCTGGCTTAAGGACATCATTTATCTTGGCGATGAACGCAGCAGGATCGGAAACGTGTTCAATAACGTGACCAGCATAGACAAGATCAAAGCTGGCGTGTGGAAGATCAATATCTTCAAAACGCCCAAGGTAGGCTGTATGACCATTGGCTCTTGCCTTCTCAATTCCTATTTCAGAAATATCAACGCCAAAGGTTTCAACTTTTTTCTTCTCAGAATGACGCATGCAATTAAGTGCGTGCCCATCCGCGCAGCCAATGTCCAAAACAGAAATGCTTTTTTTATTCGGTAGAAGTCTTTCAAGCCAGAAGTCGACAAAAAGTCTGATTGAAGTGTATAGAAGCTTGTAATAGAAAGTTTGTTTGCTACTCGCGTCGTAGTCATCTTCTACGCTGTAAGGCGCATAATGAGGCGGATACAATTTCGGCAATTCCGAGATATCCGGGCGCGGACTCATATAAACCAGTCCACAATCATGACACTTACAAACATTGAATACGTCGTCTGTAATTCCGTAATCAAGATCCGTGCCAGCGGTCACAAGACTGCGACTGGACGAACCACAATAATTGCAGTTTACGTCGACCATCTTGAGCCCAGACTTAACTTGATTTTCCGCGAGATTCCGCAAGTCTGTGCCCCTTAGACCGTCTTAAAAGCGTTTTGCAATACATATAGCAGACAACCTATATTACCCAACTTTGGGATTTCGCGCTAATCACATTCGACCACGACTGACAAAACGCACAGGAACGCCTGTTTGCGGTCGTAGAGTGCAGCCTGCTTTGGTGGGGATATTTAGACTTTCAGAAAATTGAAAATCAAATCTCTGCAAAATTGTCGCTAACGCCAATTGCGCTTCAGCCATAGCAAAGTGATTTCCGATGCACGCTCGACCACCTCCCCCAAAGGGGAAATAGGCGAATTTTGGCAGCTTCGCTTCGTTCTCAGGTAAAAATCTTTGTGGGGAGAAACTGTCCGGGTCTGGAAAAAATTCAGGGTGCCGATGAGTCAAATATTGACTGACGGTTACAGAAATTCCCTTCGGAACGTGATACCCAGCGATTTCATCTTCATCCAAAGCTTCACGCGGCTGTCCCCACACAGGAGGGTAGAGCCTGAAAGCCTCTGACAGGACCATCTTGTTGTAAGGCAATTGATGCAAGTCTTCCATTTTCGCTTCACGCCCGGAAAGTACAGACTGCAGTTCGTCTAGCAAAACTGACTTAGCTTCCGGGTTTTGGGCAAGCAAAATGAGTGTCCAGGTGAGCGCCAGAGCGACTGTCTCGTGTCCAGCCACAAGAAGGGTCATAACCTCATCCCGCAATTGCTCGTCGCTCATACTCTCGCCTGAATCAGTATCAACCGACGCCATAAGCAATGCCAATAAATCGCCTTCACGAGGCGTCGATCTTCTTCTTCGTTCAATAATTTCGTTGACGACCGCATCGAGTGTGCGCCGCGCCTTCTGGAATTTCAAATTCTGAGGAATAGGAACCCACGCGGGTACTGGAATCAGGCAGTTCATTTGAAAACTAATATGGTCAACAGCAGCTTCTAGAGCCTGGCAAAAGTCTTCTCGGTGTGACGTGAGGTCATCACGAAAAAGAGCGTGACCAATCACTCGAAAGGTCAAAGTCGACATCTCCGCAAAAAGATCCTTAACTTCAGTTAGATTCGTCCTCTCCCACAATGAAACCTGCTCGACAATCGATGACGTCATCAGTGCTCCAAGCACCCCCAAATGACTGCGGTTGAAAACAGGCTGAATCAGACGCCTTTGCTTGCGCCACAATTCGCCCTCACTTGTCAAAATGCCCAATCCACCAACTAATCCAAATGGCGAGCGGAAGCGGGCTGGTTTAGCATAGTTGCGTTGATTAGATTGAAGAATTTGCTCAATCGAAGTGGGATGCGCAAATAACATCCAGTCAGGTGCTCCATTAGATCTGAAATGAATGGAATTCCCGAAAGTTGACCAGTGCTTAAAATTGAATGCGAGTGGATCTTTCAATCCCTCTCTCAAATCCCAGAGATTAAGCCTGGCAGGACCAGGACAACGACGCGTCTCAATCAGTTTTTTTGCTACCGTATCTGGTGTCATAAGCTGGTAAAAGTCCAAAGGCGACTTGCCACAAAGGTGCTTTTATTTTGCACCTTGCCCGCACAAATGACAACTGCAAAATTACAGAGAGGCATTTAAATTCGTGTATGATCTCAACGAGCCCGGAGCACGACTGTGTTTTTGATTGCATTCTTAATCGTTCATACTTTAATCATTTCAACGCTGCTAGTTTTGATGACGTCTTTCTTCGCGACATTTCGCAAAGTCAAACGCAGCACTTTAGCTGATCAAAATTTACCATCTGTAAGCGTAATCATTCCAGTCAGAAACGAAGAGGGGAAAGTTCGACGCTGCCTGGAATCAATTGCAAAACAAGATTATCCGAATTTTGAAGTGATCGTTATCGATGACAAATCAACAGACAGCTCAGGAGCCATTATTGCCGAAGTTGCGGCGGCTAATCAAAATTTCAAAATCGTCAATGGTCGAGAAAGTCGACCGGGCTGGTTAGGTAAGTGCAACGCGTTAGATCACGGCTATCCGTCTGCAAATGGTGATTGGTTGATCTTTACTGATGCAGATACTTACCACCATTCAAATTCAATTCGTGACGCCATCTCAGCAGCCATAGAATACAAAGTAGACCTTATTTCTTTCATGCCTGTTCAAGAGCTCTACAGCCTTGGAGAACGGGTGGTCATGCCGGCTCTGTTGAGTTCATTTCTGGTTGGCGATCCAAATAATTCGATAAACGATCCAAGCAGTCCGCGCGCTTATGCTTACGGGCAGTATATTGGCGTAAAGAAAACGGCGTACGATTCGTTCGGCGGTCACGCCAGTGTGAAAGACCAGATTCTGGATGATATCTCAATTGGCAAAGTTGCCAAATCAAAAGGTTTCGCAGTGACCGCATGCGATGGTCGCCCACTTTACACAGTTCGCATGTACACAAGCTTTCCTGAGCTCTGGCAAGGGTGGACAAAGAATGCTTTTGCTCTGATAAATTGCGATATCAAATCACTTATTGCAGTAATTCTTCTGCTGCACATTTGCGCAGTGGTTCCGATTCTTTCGCTGATTTTGATACTCACCAATCTCACATATGTTTCTCAAATTACGTCTGTTCCCCTTTCATTGTCACTCGTGGCCGCTCAATTTATCCTTGTGGCAGTCTGGTACTTCAAAGGTGCACTCTTTTATAAAGGTCTGAAATTCTACGACTTGTTGCTGTTGCCAGCTGGAGCCGTGCTGGTAAGTGCGTTGTATCTCAACTCAGCGTATTGCTTCCTGACTGGTCGGCAGGTCAAATGGAAAGACCGCGACTATTCGGTGGATACCACTCAACGAGTGAAAAACAACGTGGATGAGTTTGAAACTAATTCAAATAGAGAGAAGCAAGCTCTTTAACTTCGCTACTCACGTTCGCATCCAATTTATTCAAAAGACGCTTCTGTACTTCGCTTGAATCGTACTGAGCAAGCGCCCAATAAGCGTGCTCAAGGAGCATATCTTCAGGTTTCCCATCAATGAATGCAAACACACGTTCGATGGCGGAATGACACGCCTCCTCCGTTTCTCCATGACCAGCTGATGAATCTCGAAGAATATTGCCGATCACCACAAGAGCGTTTCTGGTCAGTCCTCGCAATTTAGGGCGTCGCACAGGAGATTTTTCGAAGCGCGCGCGAAATTCTTCATCTGTTTTTAGATCAAACATTGAAAGCAATGACAGGTAATGACCGACACCTTTATCAGCAGAGAATTCTTCCCAGAGTGCAGCCGGGGGACGCTGATTGTAGGGGCAAACATCCTGACAGACGTCGCAGCCATAAACCCAGCGACCAAGCGCTTTTCTCAACTCTAAAGGAATGCCACCTTTATTCTAGATAGTCAGGTACGAAATACATTTATTGGCATCGACACCGACACCATATACGATGGCATCGGTTGGGCAAGCCTCACCACACCTGAAGCACTTTCCGCAGGTGCCCTGATATGGCTCATCAGCCTCCAGCTCGAGTTCTGTAATGAGTTCGGCGACAAAATTATACGTGCCTAAAAGTTGCGGTCCAATGATCAAGGTGTGCCGTCCGGCAAATCCTAAGCCATGGCGTGCGGCAAGACCTTGTTCAAACAGAGAGACATCATCTGTAAAAGCTTTAGCCATAATTTTCTGGCCAGCCAGCTTTTCGATTCTTTCGTTAAGCTCTCGTAGCTTTGCTCGAATCACGACATGATAGTCTAACCCAACCGCGTATCGCGCCACCCGCCCGAAAAAAGGACCTGGCACAGGCGGTACTTCCGAGTAATAACTGACCGAAACCACAATTGCCGAGCGACCCGAAGGGTAAAGCAATTGCGGAGATGTTCTAAAATGTGGGTTGCGCTTCAAATACTCCATGCCAGCCGCATAACCTAATGCCAGCCAGCGTTCGTATTCTTGTCGCTCAGCTTCCATTGGCTCCAGCGACGCTATTACGGTCCGCTGAAACCCAAGCGCTAAAGCAGTTTCCTTAATTGCTTCCTTTAAACTCATGGCACGATAATACCCGAAATATGCAAAATTCCAATCAGCCTGCTGCTCTTGACCAAACTTTAGACCTCAAAGATTTTGAGTTTGATTTGCCTGCCGAGTTGATCGCTCAGCAACCCATCGAAGAGAGGCATGAATCTAGGCTTCTCGTCATCGACCGCGCAAAAGATACCAGGTCGCATTTGCGCTTTAAGGACATCAAATCTTTTCTTAAAGAGGGCGACATAATTGTAGTCAACGACACTCAAGTGCTGCCTGCAAAACTTTATGCGAAACGCAAAACAGGAGGCGTGGTTAAGCTTCTGTTGATTAAGCCTATGGCGACTGCCACAAACATCTGGGAAGCCATGGTGATGCCAATAAAACGGCTAAAGGTAGGAGACGAGCTGGAAGTCGAAGGCGCAAACGGAAGAACATTTCCAATTTTCGTAAAAGATTTCGTGCTCGGTCCGGACGGCTACAAAAGAATGCTGGTCGATCTTGGTGCAAAAGAAACTGTATTTGATTTCTTGAAGGAAGTTGGATTTGCTCCCCTTCCGCCCTATATTCACAGAAACAAAGAAGAATCCGATATGGCAGCCCGCCCGCCTTTAGGAAGCCGAACTGAAGACATTGACCGTTATCAAACCGTCTTTGCAAAAAATCCTGGCGCTGTTGCCGCGCCCACAGCCGGCCTTCATTTTTCAAATGAGTTAATTGAAGAACTAAGAGTGGCTGGAATCGAACTGCATAAAGTGACGCTGCATGTTGGTCCTGGTACTTTTAAGCCAATATCGACAAGCGTTGACGAACACACGATTGAAGCCGAAACTTATTCCATTTCAGAAACCGTGGCACAAGCGGTAAACGATGCCAAGGCAAGAGGTAAAAGGGTCGTAGCGGTCGGCACGACCTCTCTGCGAGCGCTGGAATCGGCGGGCGCGAGTGGGAAGTTAGAAGCAGTCGAAAACGGCAGCACAAACTTGTACGTGAAGCCTGGGCATGATTTTCGCATCGTGGATAGCCTGATTACCAATTTTCACTTGAGCGCCTCCAGCCTACTTATTCTAGTCGCCGCTTATGCTGGGCGAGACAGAATTATGGAAGCCTACAAAGAAGCCGTTTTGGAGCGCTACCGCTTCTACAGTTATGGCGATGCGATGTTGATTCTTTAGAATTGTTGGGGCTGATCGCTTGCAGCGTACTCGGTAATTTGAGCAATGGCGATGCCGTTGCCGCCGCGCTTCTCGACAGATTCGCAGGCCATGTCAGCTTGAACAATAAGTTCTTCCGCTTCGCCAGCATGTCCGGGGCGATGCGCTATTCCAATGCTCACGGAGACTTGGAGTTTGTGCCACTGCCATTCCATGACAGCATTTTCAATGTCTTTACGAACTCGTTCCGCAAAAACCTGTGCGCCCTTCCCTGGTGTTTCAGGCAAGATCAAAAGAAAACGCTCATTGACATAACGCCCGGCGAGGTCGATATCACTGCGACTAATCGCGTTGAGACGGTCACCTACGAAAGCTAAAACTGCGTCGGCAGCGAGCGCTCCGTGAATTTTGCCGTAGTTCGGAAATGAGTCGATTGCGAC
>JACMKL010000255.1 GCA_014380105.1 Candidatus Melainabacteria bacterium | reverse complement strand
GGCGATGCCACCGCAGGTGATGAGGATTAACTGAGGAAGTAGTACTGAAATAACGATGTGGGCGACAATTTCTCGGCGGGCGTTTCGTGTCTCGGCGACTTCTAAAATCAGCCTGCGGGGAGCCTTCGGGTCGTTGTTGTCATCGTTGTCATCTTTGTCGTCAATGGAATTTTGTTCGTCAGCAAAGTGACCAGTGACTGGAAAGGACATTGTCATAACGCGCAATTCTGTTTCGCCCATCATACGCTTTGAGAAATGCGGCTTAGTAAATTGGAGGGCCGATGGTTCAAATGGTAGGAGCTTGTCACCCGCTATCCATGTGCCATTTGTCTCGTAAATTTGATAATAGAATTTGTCTTTGTAATTGTGCCGCAAAATAGATTGGGCGGCAGGCGGCAAGTCGACAATGACCTGTCCACTTTTTCGGCGAATCCGAGCAATCACGGAGTCGGCGGAATTGAGTAATCCCGCATCGTAAATTTCTCGCGCTAACAATAAAGCTGCGTTGTACGCGATAAACGTACTAGATGCAGCGATTGTTGAGAGAGGTATGAGTAGCCAGACAAGTAATTGCTTCCTGATGGAAGAATTCATGCGGGTTTCTCAAGCATGTATCCTAATCCGCGAACTGTGCGCACATTGATACCGGTTTTTTCTAATTTTTTGCGCAGGCGATGCATGATGATTTCCAGCGCATTGTGAGAAAGTTCTGCGTCCCAGGATGAGAGGTGACGAATAAGTTGAACCTTATTGACCACTTTTCCTACACTCTTCAAAAGTTGTTCTAAAACAGCTAATTCACGTGCTGAGAGATCGAGACTTTCATCATTAATTGTAGCGCGACGTTCGACAGTATCGAATTCCAAGCCGCCTACAGTGATTTTGGTCATATTGCCCCATTGCTCTTTTCTCAATAGAGCTCTGATGCGAGCCTCTAATTCGAGCAATTCAAAGGGTTTGCTTAGGTAGTCATTGGCGCCGTTGTCCAGACCGGCGACGCGGTCAGGCAAGGTGTCTCTGGCGGTCAAGATTAATACGGGCGTAGCTTGTCCTCTCGAGCGCATGCGTTTGAGGACTTCCATGCCATCAAGCTGCGGCAATCCCAGATCCAATATGACTAAATCATATGGAGTTACGGTCAATGCCTGATCGGCATCAATCCCTGTCTGTGCTTGATCCACCACATAACCGCTATGACGCAATGCTAGTGCAACGCCTTCGGATAGAAAGGAATCGTCTTCGACCAAGAGTAGTCTCATGGCAAACTCCTACCTCGATAATCTGTGTAAACCTTAGATTTGATAATAGCAAAAACTTTCGCCCAAATGCCAAGAGAAAGGTTCGTGAAGGGTTAACTGTGCTCGGTTTCTGGCATCGGCGCCTGAAAAAACGAAATGTAATTTGTATGTATTTCGGACGAAAATGCTTGTGACGCTGACTGGCATTTGGATAGCGGATTTCCTTTGAAATTTAATTGTGGCGAGCTTTTTTTGTGTAAACAACATGAAGTTCAATGAAATCGCCTTTTGCTAGACTTTAAAAGCAATTTGTTTGCCACCACAGGTGGAGCGATACATTTTTATTGAGACGTTAGAATTTGCCGCCTACTTGTCAGTGTCTTGGCAGCCGGAATTGCCACTTTTGGCTATCCGGATTTTCAAATGTTATACCGTTAACGGCAACGCATCGCTGTCCCGGAAGGTCCGCAAGCGGGCGACTTTGCCGCAAAAGCGCCGAAAATGGGACTAAATGTTTATAAGAAGAAAAAGTAGTACTCTTTAACTGTCCATGATGGCTATGACTTAGATAGCCGTCAAGTGGATATCCCATTCCTTCTTCCCATGCCCGGGCGATGCCGGCAGCGGAGAAGTCTTGTATTGAGGTTTGAGAGATGAGTCAAAGCGCTGTTGTCGAGAATCCACTCTTGGAAGGACTGCCGAGAGACCGAGCAGTAGATCCTTTTGCCATGGTCATTCTAGGCGCTCATGGTGACCTTACCAAACGGAAGCTTCTGCCTGCCCTCTATGCGCTTTATATCGATGGTCTGTTGCCTCGCACTTTTGCGATTGTCGGCATGTCCAGAACAGTGATGAATGACGAAGAATTTCGCAAATCCATGAAAGACGCGATTCAGAAATATTCGCCTGATTTGAAATTTGAAGAAGAAACTTGGGAAAGATTTGCAGCCACTCTCTATTATCTGCCTTCAAATTTCGTAGACAACGGCTCTTTCGAAGGGCTGGCGACTTTGCTCGAAACTCTTAAAGAATCCCATGGCACCGGCGGGAATCATGTCTTCTATATGTCGACACCTCCGAGCCTCTACGAACCGATTATTACGCAATTGTCCGCAGCGAAATTAGTTTCCAAAAAGAAAGTCTCTGAAAAACCATGGCAGCGCGTCATTGTTGAAAAGCCATTTGGTCATGATTTGCCGTCTTCACTGGCTCTCGATGACCATATTCACCATGTTCTCAATGAGCACCAGGTCTATCGTATCGACCACTATCTAGGCAAAGAAACAGTCCAAAACATCATGGTTTTGCGCTTTGCCAATGGCATGTTCGAACCACTATGGAATCGCAACCATGTCGACCATGTTCAAATCACTATCGCAGAAACTCTTGGAGTAGAAGGTCGCGGACCTTACTATGAAGAAGCTGGATGCCTCAGAGACATGATTCAGAATCACATGTTGCAGTTGGTTTCGTTGGTTGCAATGGAACCACCAACTTCGCTTGAATCTGAATCAACTCGAGATGAGAAGGCAAAAGTTTTGAGCGCGCTCAGAACAATTCAACAAGCTGATGTAGACCTCTGTGCAGTACGTGGTCAGTATGGCGAAGGCTATATTCAAGGCGAGAAGGTTCTGGGCTATAGACAGGAAGACCGGGTCGCGCCCGATTCCGCAACCGAAACTTACGCAGCTCTCAAACTCAATATCGATAACTGGCGCTGGGCAGATGTGCCATTTTATGTTAGATCTGGAAAGCGTCTGGCTAAGTCTTTGACTGAAATTGCAATTCACTTTAAGAAGGCACCATATAATCTATTCCAGGGTATGACTGGTCTCAAAGCCGGTCAAAAGACTGGCGATGACGAGTTGAGCCCGAATGTGCTGGTTCTTAAAATTCAACCTGACGAAGGTATTTCGCTTAAGTTTGCCACCAAACAACCTGGTGCGACAACACAAATTCGTTGGCTAAATATGGATTTCAATTACGGCACCGCATTCGGTGTTCGCAGCCCAAGCGCATATGAACGTCTGATTCACGATTGTCTCTTGGGAGACGCCACACTATTTTCACGCACTGACTCTGTCGAAACTTCCTGGAGATTCATTGAGCCTGTACTGGAAGCCTGGGATCTGGCAAAGTCCAAGAAAGGACCTCAGCCGCGCTTTCCAAATTATTCTGCAGGCTCTTGGGGCCCAGCTGAAGCCGACGAATTGATTGCATCCACCGGTCATGCCTGGAGGCGTTTGTAATATGCCTTCTAGCACTGATAAAAAGAAATCGACCATGGAAACGACCAATTTCCTATCCGGTCGTCTGGCTCAAGTAGACGTACAACGCATCGAGAGAGAGTTGAAAGAACTCTGGCATGCCGTCAACGGTACAAAAGAAGCATCGAAAGAATCAGGCGACAATTCACCTGTTCGCGTCACTGCAAACAAGGACGGCGAAACTCCTGATTCTTCAGTCAAACCATCCAATGTAATGCGTGCTTGCACTGCGAACATCGTTTTGTTTAGTGAAGATGCTGATGCTGAAGTGCAAGCTTCTGCTGTTTTGGACGAAGTGGCAATTCGCCACCCTTCGCGCGCCATTCTGGCAATTTCTCGAAGATCCAACGAGCAGCGCATCGAAGCCTGGGTCTCAGCTCGTTGCCATATCGCTGATTCCAAAACGTTAAAACAAATTTGCTCCGAGCAAATTACTGTTCGTTACGATGGTGAAGGCACAAGAGAACTAGCAAGTGTGGTATCACCTCTGGTGATCAATGATTTGCCAGTCGTTTTGTGGTGGCGTGCAAATCGTCTCGACAAAGGTTATCTCGAACCATTCCATCGTTTCGTAGATATGCTAATTGTTGACTCATTGCGTGCATTTGATTCTGTCAGTTTCATCAAAGAAATGGCCGGTCTGTGCTCGAGCGCTAATCGCAAACCGCTTTTTGACCTCAATTGGGGACGCCTGATTCCATGGCGTCGTGCCATCGCTGATGCATTCAATGATGAGGCTCCACCGATGTCGATTCCGTCACTGCCGTGCGTCACAAAGACTACAATCAAATATGCGCGCACCGAGAGCGAGAAAAATAACAAAAATATACCTACTCAGCCACTAATGTTACTCTCGTGGTTGGCTGCCAGATTGAAGTGGGAGAAGGTTTCAAGCTCATTTGAAGAAGGTACTTTTAGAGCTGAATTCAAAGCTGGCGGAAAAACTATTCAGTGCGAAGTGGTGCCGTTTGATATTGAAAAATTGAGTAATGGCTCAGTGTGCTCAGTCATTATTGATGCTGAAACACCAGAAAATGGCAAAGTTATTTCGGAAAGAATGATCGCAGAACAACGACCAGGGTCGCCTTGCATCTATGTCTTGAACGATTCTGAAAGTCATAAGGGCACGCCCGAAAGTGATTCGTCAACAGGTGCTGAAAGTCTCATTGAATTGACAGAAGCTCGCCTGATCGACTTTGCGATGGAATCAAAACCTGATGACGAAGTATTCAGAGAAACTTTGGCATACACGATAAAACTCATACAACCGACTAAATAACGGAGGAGATGATGCAATCATCTTTGATGGAAACTAAGAATATTTCTGTATTTGATACTTACGAAGCTCAAACTGACGCAACTGCTGAACTTTTCGTGAAATTGGCGGAAGAAGCCATAAAAGAAAGGGGTCGCTTTGTGGTCTCCCTCTCTGGTGGCAGTACACCAGGGGGTTTTTACGCCAAACTGGCCTCTCCTGAAACTGCCAAACGCATTGACTGGAGCAAAGTTGTTGTTTTCTTTGGTGACGAGAGAACTGTTGCTTACTCGAGTCCTGAAAGCAATCAACGCATGATCACGGAGCTTCTTCTATCTAAGGTTGGCTTAAATCGTGAGAATGTATTTGCGTTAAATGAACCAGAGCTTGATCCTAACGCAACTGCGATTGAATACGAACGCACCATGCGCAACTTCTTTAAACTGACTGGAGATGAACTTCCGGAGTTTGATTTCATGCTTCTCGGCTTGGGCGACGATGGGCACACCGCGTCACTTTTCCCTGGCACCGCGGCATTAAACGAACATGACCGCTGGTTTATTGAAAATAAAGTCGAGAAGTTAAATACCTTCCGTCTCACAACGACATATCCAGTCATCAACAATTCCAAGCACATTGTGTTTCTTGCCGGCGGCGCCACTAAAGCCGGTGTCTTGAAAGAAGTACTGGAAGGACCTGAAGATAAGTATCCAAGCCAGGGCGTCAAAGCAAACAATGGCACTCTCTATTGGTATGTCGATAAAGAAATCGCATCGCAACTTTAATTGAGTTCAAAATTTTAAAAGCATATTCAAAGTTTAAAAGCGTATCTACATAATTGAAATTTTTGGTTGAGGAAAAGAAAATGGCTGACACAGCAAAAATTGGATTAATTGGTCTGGGCGTTATGGGTGAAAATCTTGCACTCAACATTGCTCGTAATGGTTACAAAATCGCCGTCTACAATCGAAGCGTTGACAAAGTAGACGCCTTTGTTGCTGGTCACGCCAAAGACCAACCAATCATTGGTTGCCGTGACGAAAAAAGTTTTGTCGCTTGTTTAGAAAAACCGCGCAAAATCATTTTGCTAGTAAAAGCCGGTGATGCTGTCGACCAAACAATCGCCAAGTTGCTTCCGGATTTGGAGAAGGGCGACATCATCATTGATGGTGGCAACTCTCACTTTACCGATACGCAAAGGCGCGAAAGAGAATTGAAAGAAAAAGGTATCTTCCTGATTGGTTCCGGCGTTTCTGGCGGTGAAGAAGGCGCTCTCTGGGGTCCTTCGTTGATGCCCGGCGGTGACAAGTCTGCCTACGAGCAAATCAAGCCTATCTGGGAAGCAATTGCAGCTCAAGTCAATGATGGTCCATGTGTGACCTACCTGGGACCAGATGGTGCCGGTCACTTCGTCAAAATGGTTCACAACGGCATCGAGTATGGTGACATGCAATTGATCGCTGAAGTCTACGATGTTATGCGTCGTGGCTTGAGTATGCCTGCTCGCGAAATCGCAGATGTCTTCGAAGAATGGAACAAAGGCATTCTAAACTCCTTCTTAATCGAGATCACAGCTAAGATTCTGACAGTCGTTGACCCTGAAACTAAGAAAGCTCTCGTGGACGTTATCCTCGATAAAGCTGGCCAAAAAGGAACAGGAAAGTGGACCAGCGAAAGCGCACTGGAACTGGGAATTACAATTCCAACCATCGACTCTGCATTAACAGCTCGTGGCTTGTCTGCAATGCATGCAATGCGCCAGGAAGCTTCGAAAATTCTTGGTGGCGATAGCGTCAGCAATGAAAAAGCTGTAGACAGCAAAACAAAAACAGAAGTTTTAAGAGCATTGCATGATGCTCTTTATGCTTCCAAAGTCTGCTCATATGCTCAAGGTATGGCTCTGATCAAAGAAGGATCTGATCATTATAAGTGGAACATCGATCTTTCCGAGAGCGCTCGCATTTGGAAAGGTGGTTGTATTATCCGCGCAGAACTTCTCGAAAAAATTCGCGCTGCATTTGCTCGCCGCGCCGATTTGCCAAACTTGTTGATGGATACAGACTTTGCCAAAACAGTTGTTTCATTTGAAGAACACTGGCGCAAAGCCGTCATCTTCGCAGTCGAACGCGGAATTCCAGTACCGGCACTTTCCGCCAGTCTGGCTTATTTCGACAGCCTCCGCAGCGCAGCCTTGCCACAAAATCTCACTCAAGCACAGCGTGATTTCTTTGGAGCTCATACTTATGAGCGGGTTGATGCTCCAGACCGCGGCTTCATGCACACCGACTGGATCAGCCTGATGAAGGAAAAAGCGGTGGCAAAGAGCTAAGCAAAGAGCTAAGCGAAGTGCTAAAGCGAAGTGCTAAAGCAGAGACCGTAAAGACTAAAGCTTAAAGAGCTAATAGTAAATAAGTATTCAGAGCCCCAGCAATGGGGCTCTGCTGTCATTGAAACAGCAATTTGTGGTGGACTGCCTTCCGTTGGGCTATGCTATTGCTGTGGCTTTCTGCCATTTTGAAGAACACCGCCAGCCTGACCGTATCTGCAAATCTGTATTTGCAAAAGCCATCGATTAGATATGCCGACTTATCCCGTACATGCAGTCAATGTTGCCAGCTTTCCTCTAGGTGAGTCTGACAAAGTTTTGACTCTTTTTACTGCGGAAAAGGGGCTGGTGAAGGCAGTAGCGAAAGGTGCTCGTAAACCGGGTTCCAAGATTGGCGGAAGGGCAGATTTGCTCAACGTCAACAAAATATTACTTGCCACCGGTAAGACTTTTGAGATCATCAATCAGGCTGAAGTGCTGGAAACTTTCTCCCGAATTCGTATGGACTTGGAGCGACTCTCATACAGCCTCTACTATGCAGAACTGACGACAATTTTTGGACAAGGCTTGATTGAAGAGAGTGCCGCATATTTCGTCTATCTCGTTGATTCGCTGCGTGCACAAAACGAGACGAAAGTTGATCCAGCTTTTTTAGCCCTTCGTTTTGAGTTGAATTTATTGGATATGCTCGGATATCGTCCTGAGCTCACAGTCTGCATTGGCTGTCGTTCTGCCGTTTCTGACTACATAATCGCAGGCTTCCACTATGAACTTGGTGGCATTGTCTGTGAGCGCTGCCACACAGAAGGAAAGCGCACCCGTCACGGTTATAAAATCGCTGAAGACGAGGGTATTTACGAGACTGCAGGCGTCGATAAACTTGATCGGCATGTTACGCCTTTAGTGTGGAAACGCCTTGTGCTCGCGGCTGCGGAGACAAGCATACCAGCGGTCGAGAACGACAACGAAGTGGTCCGCAGAGCTACGAGGGCAGCGCATCGCCTGATTGAAGGATATGTCGAATATCGAGCGGGCAAACGAATTAAGTCACTTGAACTTTTGAACAACTCGGCACTTCTATAAATGTGAGATTGTTTCCAGTTCCAGCATAATATCTTTTGCTGACAAAATTCTGGTATCAAGTGAAAGTTTGGTACAACGCGCCACCAGTTCGTCGAGTTTTTCACTCACATCGCTTTTGACTTCGCGTGGATGACTGCATGAAAGTGGTTCGGGCTCTAGTCCTGTCAGGAGAAAATAGGTGGTGGCGCCCAGGGCATAGAGGTCGCTCTGTGGAAGAACCTTACCTTTGTACTGCTCGGGAGGCATGTAGGCGCGCTTTCCTGCAACATTGGCTGACAAGCTATTTTCAGCCTGCTGTTCGGCGATATTGAAGTCAATTAATTTTACTCTTCCATTTTCGTCAAATATAAGATTGTCGGGAGTGAAATCGCGATGAATAACAGCTGGATTCTGAGAATGCAAGTAGTCCAGTATTCTGCACATATCGAAAAGAATTTTGTGCACTTTTTCTTCAGGTAGAGGACCACTCAGTTCAACCAAATCTTTTAAATTTGTTCCTCTGATATGTTCTAAGACGACGTAGCCTCGCTGATCTTCGATAAAGAAATCTTTGACCTTCACTACATGCGGTGAGGTCAATTTTTGAAGCAATCTGACCTCATGTTCTAGATTTTCAATAGCTTCTTTCTTTGCCCTTCTGCTCACGTAAATTGGCAAAATATATTCTTTTAAAACAATTGTCTCTTTTGTAGGACTTTGAGAATCAACGGCTATATAGGTAGTGCCTTGACCGCCGCTACCCATCTGCGAAATTACTTTGTAGCGCTTTTCATTGATGCTGACTCCATCTGTAAGTGGACTTACCCTTTCACGGCTGGGAGGTGCCGAGAGTGCAGAAAACCAGATGTCCGTGTAATCGCCTTCTGCCTTAGACTCCAGGAGATCATAAACTTCCTGGTCGCACTGCGCTTGCGGAGCATACTCATTTATCGCATGCAATAATCTTGATTTAGCCTCTTGTCCAAGTACATCACCGATTCTCAGTTTTACTTTCTTTCCGTTTTGTGTGTTGAAACAAATCAAATGCGTACCTTTGTTTCTGAGCGATTGCTCAAGCGAAACTTGAGTTACATCATTCCAACGAATTTTTTGTAAGTATCCTGACATGCTACCCATCAACACTTCTGTGACCGTTATTCTTCTACTTTTGAGAACTCCCAAAAACTCTTCTTGCTGTGAAATCGAACTCAGCACCTGTTGAGATGAAAATGACATTAGACCTTCGGGTCGGATAAGCAAATGGGTCGGCGCAGGAACCCAAATCTTTTTGACTACAAATCCGACAACGATAGCAACAAGCATCCAGTAAGATAGGCCAGCATTCAGAAATTTTTCTACTACTGGATTCACTATCAAGGTTCCTAGTGCGTGAGCAATTCCTGGAACGAGTCCGAGCAATGCCACTATAAGCAGTGCGCCTGCAGGTACTATTACCACAGAAAATAAAGCGTTTAGGACTATGCCGCGAGGACTGAATAGCTCTTTTCTGTAACTTTTTTTGTCTTCCTCTGACTCGCTTGGTAATAGATTCAGCAAGCTGTCAGAAAAACTATGCGTTAATACTTTTAGCCTGGTACGACTTGTTTGTTTTTCCATGGGATTTTTGATCCATCGTTAGACAGGGTCAGAGTTAATAGAGAGGCGATATCCTCGGCTGTTCTAGTTCGTGTTTCTAAATCAAGGTCTGTGCATGAGGCTACTAAATTATTTGTACCTGCTGAAATTTTATCGTTTTCTATTTGTGGAAACGACTGTGTCAAAGGTTCAGGATCTTTACCTGTTAACATGAAGTGCAAGGTGGCACCAAGTCCATATATGTCGCTCTGAGCGCAGGTTTTACCTTTGAATTGCTCTGGTGAAATATAAGCTTGCTTTCCTACCACGGTGCCTGTTGCGGTGGATAAGAATTCGTTTGCAGCACCAAAATCGATCAACTTGAGTTGTCCATCGTTTGAGATAATAATATTGTCGGGGGAAATATCGCGGTGCAAAATTTTTGGATTTTGATTGTGAAGATGAACCAAAATATTCGCCAGCTGGTAAGCCCAGTCACAGGCTTCCTCCTCAGCTAGCCGACCTTCGCGAGCTATCACCTGACGCAATGTTTCGCCTGTTGCATGCTCCAGGGCTAAGTATGATTTTCCATTTTCAACATAGAAATCCAGAACTTTGACTATTTGTGGATGCGAAATTTGCTGCAATAACTTAGCTTCGTTGGCAAGCATCAGTTCCGCTTTTTCCTTTAATTTAGGGTCGACATTTCCAGGAATTACGGCTTCTTTTAAAACAATTCTGTCATCCCCTCTTTGTGCTAGATATACTGCGGAGAAGCCGCCAAAGGTGAGTTGACGAATAATTTTAAGCTTGCCTGTTGCAGAAACGTAGCCAGGCTCTAAAGGTATGAATGCGACAGGCGAGAAGTGCCGATTCATATCGGTTTCCCAAATCTGGGTAAAACTCAGCTCTCCAGCTTTTAGTTTTTCATTGTGAATCGAGTCCAAAAGCGTTTCAAATTCAGCACTTTTTGTGGCATGCGTAGCACGAGTCTCGATAGAGAGTAGCAATTGCTCTTGCTCATCTGGTTTTAAAATATTCAAGTTAAGGCTGGCATAACCGCCCGATTGATAGTGGAGTAGAAGGCGACTTTTGGTGGCTGAGAGATCATTTGAAATGATAGTGACATGCTTTAAGTCCGACCATAGTCGCTCTCTTCGGCCCTTCAAGGTAAGCAGGCACGAAACAGGAAATCTGATCAAGTCTGAGTTTAATCCGATTGATGAATCTGAAAAGTAGTTTGCAAGTCCTATACTGGTCAATGCAAGAACATATAACACTGCAACCATAAACATTGCTAATTTGTCGGACTGAGAAGCGTCTAAACCAAGTGTTGCTAAAACTCCTCCTAGGTAGAGTTTTACCGTATTTGCCATGCCATTATTAGTCCAGCAAAAAATCATCACAAGAAAGCTCAGCACATAATATGAGAAGGCGAACCTGGTCATGTCAATGCCAAAAGCACGCGCAGCTCCTCTGTATGGAATGTTTATTCCGCTTGTCGACATTATTATGACTCTACTTCTGGTGCGTATTCGTTCTCTTCCAAATCAAACGTCCATGCTACTGCTTCTTTGGGCGTAGTAACCCACGGCGGCACACGTAAAAAATATTCTCGAATACTACCGTCGGGCTCAGGAGTAGAATTTTTTACTCGCACCAAACTAATCGGTTCGTCGCCAGTCATCAACTTGCGATAAAGTATCCCAACCTCGTCTTCACTGACCACTTGAGCGTTGGAGTCAAGGACGTAGCGACCAATCCCAAATCTTTCCATCATTACGCGTCGAATTTCCAGGTTGATTTCAGCATCAATTTCTTCGACACTCAAAGTGTGCGGAGCAATCACCGTCTTTTCACTCACGGTCACTCCATTTAGCGAAAAGAGTTTGAAGCCATCCTCATATTCGAGAGCTGGTCCGTCGTCTGAGTGAAAACGCCCTTCTTCGTTAATAGAGCAAATCAGTGGTTCTTTACAGATAAAGGCAATTTCTGCAAATGCGCAAATCGGTGTGCGATTGGCAATCAATTTGCGCATATTCAAGATTGTCTGTCTCTTTTCAGTCAAATGATGTCCAAGTCCTGCATCAATCAAAAATGCGTACTTAGGCAGCCCATCTAGGGTCGGATAGAACAGCGTACTGTTAAATCCAACTGAAAGTTGACCGGTCAACCACTCATCGGAAGATGTTCCTGTCAGCATATGCATCATCTCTTTTGCAAATGCCTCATTCTCAGGATGATCTTCTGTGCCGATCGTCCTTTCCAGCACTCTGAAGAGTTTTTCTCCAAACTGTTGCTTAAACTGAGTTTCAAGCTCACCTTCTCGAATGAGTGGCTCCGGAACGATACCGGTTCCGTCACCAAGACGATTGAAGATGGGCAGCGCGGCCCTCTGTGTTGTTCCAATGTTCGTATAATTTTGAATGGCGATTTTGAGCTGATTGTGACGCGACATTTCAGCTTCTAATTGTATATTTACTGCAGATTGTCTATCGCTGTGCAGCGCGCCTTCCAACCAGAATGTTTCTCGCTCAATCCATTCAGATATTGGCGGCGCAACTTTGCTCTGCATCTCCGCTTCGAATGAAGTCAGAATCGACTGATAGAAACCCTGGCGCGAATCATGGCTCGGACCGCGCGGTCTAGCAAATATGGACAAAACCGGATATTTGCTCCAGGTTGACTGAAGCTGCCCTAAGTGTTCAAGAACTTCGTCTGTGAATTGTTCATCAACAAATTCAATGGAGCGTTTCCACAACGGCAGCGTGGCGTTGTCTCTTATAAATTTCCAAGTAGGTTTATTTGTCAACGCCTTGATGCGCACGAGCGCTGGCAGCATCATCAACTGAAACGGACTTTCGACCTGCACCACCAGCGGTGCGGATAATCCTATCGAATTATAGGCACTCAAGACAATTGATTCGTAGTCTTCAAAATGAAGATTATTCTTCAGGCTCTCAACCCGTTCAAACCAAAATTTTCGATATTTGCCCAGCAAGTCGATTGCGCTATTTGGCAATTCATTAAGTTGATATTCAGGATTTGAATTCATCAGGATGCTCTTAAAGGTCGCCTTTTCATCATACCCTCTGACGATAATTCAAAAGAAAAACGACTATCCGAAATTCAGAGCCACTGAATACTCCTGATTGAGTCCTCAAATTGCGAGTGGTACTGGTCATATAATTCGCGTGTTTGCGCTTCAAATACGATTTCTTCGATCCGACAATCTTTAGCTTTGGGGTCAGCGTCGATAAAAATTCCAATGTAGTAATTGTGCGGAGTTTTCTGGCTGTCGTGAAAAATTCCGTAAACAGCAAGTGCGGTCTTTCCATTAAGTACAACGGTTTCCAGTCGCTGAAGAAAAAAAAGTGGACCCCTTTCTCCTTGGTCGGAATTGGTGAGCTGATTGTCACCAGCATTGCCAAGCGCGTCTGTAAGCGAAGTAATTATGTTCTTCGCTTGCATATGATTACTGTCGTCAGTCGAGTAAACAACTGTGGGTGATTCTGCCAACAGAGTTCGGAAGGCTTTTCCGCTGGGTGCAAAAGCAGCGCTCCCACGATAAAGCGAAGTTATCGACACTTCTGGATTATTCTTGGGATGAAAAATCTTTCGCCAGTTTTGACCCATGCCACCGGTGCGCTCTTCACCTCTGGCGAAGTCGTCCGGTAAGCGCATCGTTTTGATGACACCCAATTTTTCTGTGTTCATTTTTGATTTAGCTTATGAGTTGTGGTTCCACTTTGAAGTATGACCTAAACCCATCGCTAATTGTTCAGCCTGACGAGCGTCTTTTCTCTTTGTGACCATCTCGGAGATTCTCTGCGCTGTCTCTTTTTCAGTTTTGCGCAGATCGGCAATTTCCTTCTCTAAGCGCTTCGCCTCGGCGAGATCTCGTTCGGCTTTTGCTTTCAATTCTTCTTGCTTACGACGATTCTCTTTCTCTCGCTCTTTCTCTTTCTCTTTTTCTTCCTCTTCTTTCACTTTCCGTTCGTCTTTTCGCTTCGATTCCTCATCTTTGCGTTTCGAGAAATCTGCTTCGGTCTCGTTTGGATTTCGACCAGAGCCAGGTCCGAATATCGTTCCATCGTTTGGAACGCCACGTCCACCACTACTCCAGCGATCGGCATTAGTTGCTTTATCGACTGCATCAGCTCCAACGCTTGAAAGATCTTGTTTTGAACCCCAATTGTTATCGAGCTTGAAAGTACCATCTTTGTTTGCACGGATATTCATAGCGTGCATGCCGTGACCGTTCTCTCCACCACCCGGAAGGAATGGTGCATTGACTCCGATTTGTCCGGATTGTCCGGTTCTCTCTTGAAATTGTGTCAGCTTCTTGTGCAAATCGGCTGTGCCAGTGAAAGCTGTGATTTTGAGATCAGACGGATAACCAGAAGGCGCTTTATCGCCATTACTCAGTAGAGTGCTACTAGCAAATACTGCACCATCTTTTCCACCCATTGCTTTATTCAAATGAGCGACATCCCAAAGTCCAACATTTGGATTGTCTGCGATAAGTGACTTTTGTCCATTCGGTCCGTTCCTGAACAATCCCTCACCTGTTGAGGTCTGAGACGAACGCCCGCCGACATCAGATGCGTGAGCAGCCATGTAGAAATACTCTGCTTTGTCGATGCCATTTTTAGAAGTCGGCTTTCCTTCGCGTTCTGCTTTTAAATCAGCTGCCGTTTGCCCGGAAAGTGCATCCCACACATGACCAGCCATGCCTCTTTTGCCTGCGTCCCCGTGATAGGCGGCATTAAACTCCTGCTTGGATTCTGCATCCGGCATGAAGCTGTCCGAGCGAACATGCACTTTTCGCTCTTTGCCATTTGGTCCATCTTCTTTGATGGTGGCATAGCCTTTGTTGACTACTGATGCCAGTCTTTCAGCAACAAGGGCAGGGTCGCCCGCTTCTAAATGTTGCTTTTTCAGAGATTCCAGAGCACAAGTCATATGCGCGCCCTGATTGACGAATTTGTCAGGATTTTCAAGACGTGAAGCTGCATCCTTGACTAGATTTCGACGATCGCCTTTTGTTAGATGGTCTATCTGCCCGTCTTCCAGCTTGCCATCCACGCCCTTCAAGACTTCTTTGTAAGCGTCGTTAGCACGCTGCATCTGCTGTTCCGGAGAACCTTTCAGATGATTTTCAGAGGCCTCTTTACTGAGGCGCTTATAAGTGTTTTCTGAGATGCGAGTAGCTTCTGCCTCAGACATCCCGGCTTGTCGAAGTGTGCTCGAATAGTCGGCAATGACGCCTGCTTTGGTCAATTCTTTCGGTCTGTCAGAGCCGTCCTTGAGAGCGTCGCCTACAGCTTTTCGATCTCCTGTCTGAAGGCGATCGCTAGGTCTAACCGTACCACCCGCAGGCAGGGGATTTTCTTTTGAAATGCTATCAGCACCGAGTTGAACACCGAGTTGAAAACGCGCAGCGATACCTTTGTCGCCTTTCGCGCTTTTGACGGCGGGATTTTCCGCGCTACTTTCAGTAGGCAGAACTCTCTGCGCGCCTATACTTTCCGGAGAGCAATTAGTGCATTCCAGAGTGGCGTTCGGACCCAGGGATTGCTCCCCGTTCTTCTTGGCGGTCGGCGGTTCTTCGCGTAGAAGACGTTCAGCCTGGCGACCTAATTCATTAGGTGCGACTTCACTTGGATTATCCGGCGGCGCGTCCAATCGCTTGTTTTGAGTTTCGAGTGTGTTTTGAGTCATCAGCAATGCTTAGTAAGGTGGCTACCATTCCAAACTAAGGGGCAATTGTTGCAAATTCTTTGCAACCCAAACGCAGAGGCAAATTTGCTGAAAGCGCCGTAGAAACTTTTAAGTCGTGAAAGATTTTCGTTAGGAAGCGTTTCTGGGGTTTACAAGGAGCCGACAAGCATGCTGATAAACGGCTAAAATACTGGATGTAGATTATGACAAAGGGAGTTATCACGTGGGCGAACTCAGACATGTTGACCCTGAAGTCTTTAAGCACATTTCCGAGGAACTGGAGCGGCAGCGCCACGGTCTGGAACTGATTGCCAGCGAGAACTTCGCTTCTAAAGCCGTTCTGGAAGCTCAAGGCTCGGTACTTACTAATAAGTATGCGGAAGGTTTGCCTGGCAAAAGATATTACGGCGGC
>JACMKL010000254.1 GCA_014380105.1 Candidatus Melainabacteria bacterium | reverse complement strand
GCCCCTGCAGCGTCTTGTTCAACGAGTCCAGGAAATCAAACCAGATTTCAGTCTGACACAATTAAAAACCATGTTGGACAAACAGGCTCCAGGCGGATTTTTCGTAATTTATCCAACCTACAAAACGCCCGACAATTCAGACGATCCTCAGCTCAATATCACCCGCGTCACCGAAGGCGCTTCATTACCAGCATGGCTGAATCTAGCCATTGCTATTGATGGCATGCCAAAACCAATTGCTGACGAAACAACTCAGCGCGACGAGCCAAACTACAATTGGCAAAATGTTGTGGGCGGCAATCCAGGCGGGGGCGAGCACTGGACTGAAGTTTCAGGAAAAATCGTCTGGACCCCAGGGACTGGATTTGGTCCATGCCTGGGCGACCTCAGAATTTCACGTCAAACAGTTTCAAACTACCAGGCTCAGTGACAATAGAGAGATAGATAGACGGAGTTTCGTATGATGCGCCAGTTCGACAAAAAAACAACTTCGCTTCTGATCGCTTTACTGCTTTCAGGATTTTGTCAGCACGCGGCTCAGGCTCTTAATCCTCATATGAGACAAGGAATTGTCGATTACCAGAATGGCGATTTCTTATCTGCGGCAGGCAACCTCGGCGCTGCTCTGCCGACTGATTTCAACAATGCCACGCTTCACTACTACATGGCAAATTGTTATGTTCATCTCAAACATATGCCGGACGCAGTCAGAGAATTTCGAATAGCTTACGCACTAGACCCAACTGGTCAAGTCGGGAAATTTTCAAAGAGCGCACTCGACTTTCTCGATGTCGAAGCAATCGGCTCCGGTCTCAAGAAAAAGCAGTCGGTGGCGAGTATCGAGCCGGTTTTGGATCCAGCAATGGAGCGCGCTCTTGCGCAATTAGACAAGCAATCTAATACAACGGCAAAACAACCATATAGCAAATATGGTGGCATCAAAAGTGCAGCTGATACCGAGCCATGGTGGATGAAAAGCCAGAAGGGCTCAGAGGTGCATCCTCAGCTTTCAAAATATTTGGATTCATTGCGCAAACAATATGAATCGGCTCCTGGTGGCGGCGGAAGCAAGCAGCCAACCGAGGCGCAGAAGAGCGCAGAAAATCTCAAAGGTCTTTTGCAAGAGAAACATCGCGACGGAAAAACTCGCTTAGATCCAAACGGCACAAATTTGTACACGCGCAATTACAAACATGCGCAGACCGAAACAAAGAAAACTAATTGAAATTGCTCGTATGTTTTATGAATTGCCATGTTAGATATATGAATTTAAAGCAGTCAAGAAACGTAGGTTTCACAATCCTCAACCACCTTCAAACTGTTCGCCCGCCCCAAAATCTAAAGCATTGACTGTTTAAATTTGACCAAAAATTTTAACAGTCAATGCTTCAGATTTCGACGAAATTTGAACGGTTGACTGTTTAGGCTTCGTGCACAGTCAAGGGTTTCTGGCATTCTAGACAATAAATGCCACCACGTTTATTCAAATTTGTGGCGGACTGACCCAACACATTTAACAGCCAGACAATTTATTGAGCGACTGGATTCAATAAGTCAAGTTAGACAGCACTGGCCTTTTTTCGTCCGTCGAAAGCAACAACGACATTGTCCAATTTGAAAGAACTATTCATTTCAGGATGCTGCAGTTTGACGAAATAGCGATCAAGCAGGCTAACAGAGAGAAGAAGCAAGAAAGCCTGGTTATCGCGTGGCGAGATGCTGGAAATGTCATCTTTGTGGACTTTGCTGACAAATTTCTGGCAAAATTCGGCGTCAAGAAAGTCAATTTTTTTCAATTCGTCCAGAGACAAAATGCTCTCAACATAATCGGGTCTATGTTCACCGAGAAAGACTTCTGCATCAGGAGCAAGATAAGGCTGCTTAGAGCGAGTCAACACAGATTGCGGCAACTTGTCGGCGAATGCTTTTTTCAGAATACTTTTTTCGTCCGATCCGTTTTTCAATCGATAGTCTTCCGGCAAACTGAAAGCCCAGGCAAGAACATTTGGATCGAGGAAAGGACATCTGTTCTCGACACCATTAGCCAGAGCCATGCGATCGCCCTGGGAGGACAGCAAGTAGCCAGCCAGCAAAGTTTTAAATTCTATCCACTGACTCTTTGCTATTGGGCGTAGTCCAGAATATTCGTCAGACTTACTGGAAATAAAGTCAGAGAAATAAGCTCTCGGATCATAGTCAGTTTTTAAAAATTTCAATGCCAATCGCGAATTAGCAAAGCGTATTGAGTGACCAAAATATTCCGCAGCATTTGGCTGAGCATAGCGGTTATAGGTAGCTGAGATTGCTCGCATATTGTCGGCATTGTAATGTTTGACATATGGATATAAGCCAGTCAGAAGACGTTGCTTTTCATCATCCTCAATGCCGCCAGCCCATTTATCGAGCAAATTGGTTTCTTTGAAAATGTCATAGCCCAGAAAGCCTTCATCAGATCCCTCTCCAGTGAGAACAACTTTTACGCCATGGTCTCGCACCAGTTTTGAAAGCGTATAAAGTGGAACCAGTGCGGTTCTAAACAGAGGCACTTCCGAATGATAGACAGCATGTGGAAAATCACGGGCAATCTCTTCGTGCGAAACTCTCAAGCTTGTGTGCTGCGTGCCGAGATGAGCGCTGGTTTCTTCCTGATAAGATGTTTCATCAAAATTTTGGTCTGTGAAAGTTACCGAAAAAGATCTCACAGCCTGGTTGTTTAGCTCTTTTGCAAGCATTGATGTGATCGAAGAATCTAAGCCACCACTGAGATAAACTCCCACTTCCACATCACTCTGCAAACGCAATTCAACGCTCTCACGAATTTTCTCGCGAGTAATTTCGATTGCTTCACTTTCCGATCCGGTGAAAGGCTCAACGTCCAAACGCAAGTCTGCATACTGATGGACAGAGACTTCTCGATTGTTTATTTGAAGATAACTCGCCGGAGGTAATTGTTGAATGTCCTTAAATCCAGTCTGGCTATCAATAGGTGTCCAGTAGGCAAAGATGGAAGCAACTTGTTCTTCATCCCACTGAAAATCGATGCCAGGAAAATTTGCGAACGCTTTCATCTCTGAAGCAAATGCAACGGTCTGATTTCTGCGGGCGTAATAGATTGGCCGTTTTCCGTAGCGATCGCGAGCCACCGTCAGCTCTTTAGCTACAGTGTCGTAGATTGCCACGCCATAGCCACCATTGAATTTAGCGAACGCTGATGGTCCCCATTCGATAAACGAAATTAGCACCACTTCGGTATCTGATTCAGAACTGAATTTATGTCCGAGTGCCTTGAGTTGTGCTTTCAACTCTTTGTAATTGTAGACTTCACCGTTGTAGGCAATCCAGTATCTGCCTGTGCTATCAGACATTGGCTGAGAGCCCGTGTGCAGGTCAATAATGCTCAGTCTTACAGAACCGATTGAGACTTCTTCGTCAAAGAAATATCCGCTCTCATCCGGTCCGCGATGGCGGATACGACTTAGCATGTCTATGATTTGTTTTGGAAAATCATCATTTGCAATATCGGGTCTGTAAAAACCAGCTATTCCACACATAGCAACTTCTCTCCTGAGAATGTTTGAAATTCAGAATTGCGATCAATAAAGAAGCCAAATTTAGTTAGCACGTTGCCATAACCGACTTCAACAAAATTTGTGCAACCCTTACCAACAAGCGTTTTGACGCCCCTGTCCCACATGACTGGATGTGACAAGTGCAGGACCAGCTGGTTTTTTATGCCATCCAAATCATCAGGCATAAGTTCGCCAGTCACATTATCGATGACAGGAATCGATGGAAGTGCCCACGCGACGTCATTTAGGAGTGCTCTAAAATGCGGTTCGCTCGCATTCAGGAGCGGGCTGTGCCAGGCGCCTCCGACAGGCAATTCTAAGAGTCGCTTCGGTTTGTATGTGGCTGCACGCTCCAGAGCCGCACTAATAGCTGCTTTGGTGCCCGCAAGAGAATATTGACCGACACAGTTGTAATTACTGATCCAAATCTGGTGCCCATCTCCTACGAGACTGGAACACAATTCCTCAACACCGCTTTGATTAATACCGGCAATTGCCATCATAGAACCGGACGTATCTGAAAAACATTGATCCATCAACTTGGCGCGTTTTGATACCAGTTGCACTAATTCTTCAAAATCAAAGCACCCTGCTGCATGCAGTGCGCTGAATTGTCCGACGCTATAGCCAGATAGGTAATCAAGGGTTTTAGCGCCTGACTCCCTGTAAGCGAGACTGGCAAGTTTGCTCACTAAAACCGTTAGCAAAGAACTGACTGCGTTTGTATTCACTAAGGCTGGATCAGATTTAAGCGCTTCGATTGGTGAAAATTGAAGGCTCTCACAGACGATTGAATAATGCTTGGAAAAGTCCGACAAGGACAGATAATTGTCGAGCATCGAGGCATTGTGCGCTCCCTGCCCAGGGAAAAGTAGTGCGGTTTTAGACAAGTGCATCTACGTCAATTCCTAATTTTTTACCTTGCCAGCGTACTTCATCCAATGTAGGAATTTCAAAATTAGTATATAAACACTATCGCGATGATAAAGATAAATTTTATAAATATCTAAAATCATTAAGGCTTACGGAGCCCACAGGTATCGATATTGCAGGAGAACCCGTGCCTGATATTCACGGCGTCAAAACATGGTCTGGAGTTTCTCTTCCATGGATTTCAATAGGCTATGAAGTG
>JACMKL010000253.1 GCA_014380105.1 Candidatus Melainabacteria bacterium | reverse complement strand
AATTTTGTTGCCGCATCTTCCTCGGAATTCTCGAGGAACACAAATACGTAAGGCGCCCGCTGTGCCTCACGGGTCTTCTGCATCTCGATGAGAGTTTCCGATGCTACCTGAAACGAGGCATCGGCGGCTACCATGCTTGTTATGAAGTTAAGAGTCTGGACACAGCCGTAATTCTTGCGCAGGAGCAGGGCTGCATGATCATTGGCGAACCAGTGCCAGCAGTCGCCTTCGACAACCGTAGAATTTGCTGGGTGTTCACGCCTATGCGCTTGTTGATTGAGTTATTGGAAGAATAACGTCGTTATGCTTTCGTGCGCTTCCAGTAATAGCATTTTGAATCAACTTTCACTAATTCGTCATCAATTTTGCGCTCGTCTCTAAACTCGTCGACGGCTTGTTTGCAATATGTCCATCCTGCTTCGCCATAATCATCAATGATGACGTAACCACCGATGGATAATCGATCATAAAGTCCAACCAGGGCATCGCGAGTAGACTCGTAGTAATCACCGTCGAGACGCATTATCGAAAGCTTATCGATGGGGGCGTCTTTAAGTGTGTCCTTAAACCACCCTTTCAGAAAGTGCACGCGCTCATCAAGCAGATCGTATGCTTGAAAATTCCGCTTAACCTCGTCAATGTCGACGGCAAATTTTTTGTAGACATCTTTCATCACTTTGCCCGAGTGCGCTTTCGCTTCAATCGGTCTTGACTCTGGATCGGGCTCTGGTAAGCCTTCAAAACTATCGGCTACCCAGACGTCTTTTCCTTGCACTCCATATGCTTTCAGGATGGCGCGCATAAACATCGTGGCGCCACCGCGCCAGACACCCGTCTCGACCAGGTCACCAGGAATATCATTATTGATTGTGTCTTCAACAGCATTTTGAATATTATTCAAACGCGCCATTGGCAGCATCGTAATAGCTGCGCCCTGAATGTAATGTTGGACAAAACCCTGCACAAATTGCGCCTGACTTTCCTGGTCGACATCAGGCTCTTCAACGAAAAACGTATTGGTAAGTGATTTCTTGAGCAGATTCAGATACAGCGCCGGAGCTTGCTCTGCTCCACTAACTAATTCAGTAATTTTCTTACTCACGTTCAACATGCCTCGTGCTGTCAAGTTTTGTAATTCTACAAGGTGTCAAACAATCAGATTGGCTTATTAATCTGATCATTTTTGGAATGCATTGATGAAGTAAATGATTTCAAACATCTCAAAGAACGAGTTGGCAAGAAAGAAGAGACTGGCCGCTACAAACATAAAAGTGACAACAATGCAGACAGCTTTTATGTATTTATTTTGTTGATAGGCACGAAACTGCTCTTTAGTGAGATATTTTTTGAGAGCCAAACCATAATAGTAATTTGTCACAACGGCCGTCGCATGGATGCCACCATAGATTAAGAAATTTAGGCCTCGTCCATGCCACGCACCAATTAAAACAAAGACCATGAAAATGGTCAGGGCAATTGCGTGTGGTGCCATTGGAGCTGGAAGTCTTGATACTAGAGCTTTTGAGACAGGTGAGAAAAACATATCGCGCATGAAGGACGACAGAGTTATATGCCAGCGATTCCAAAAGTCTTGGATGTTTCGTGCCGCAAAAGGTTTGTTAAAGTTTTCAGAGACTTTTATGCCGACCAGACCTGAGGCACCAATGGCGATATCACAGTATCCAGAGAAGTTAAAATAGAGATACAAATAGTAAGCGATGGCGGCAACCACTAAATCGATTGGAGGATGCGGATGATAGTCCAGTAGTAGCCCTTTGTAGGTGAGTCGACTTAGCACGCTGCTAAAAAACAAGACTTTGCAGGCTCCAATGATCACGCGCATGAAGCATGTCAGCGGTGGAGTTATGGATTTGTCAGATGCAGACTCTGACGCCGCAAAGGTGCTGTATGAGCTAATTGGACCTGCCATAAGTGTGGGTGCGAAAAAGGCAAAGCCGAGGTACTCCAATAGCCCTGGCATAGGCGTAAGTTTGTTGCGAACAATTACCACTAATTGGCTGAGCCTGAAAGCCATATATGAAAAACCGATCCAATGTTCCTGTCTTAAGACCGCTGAAGCCGGTGCATAACGGATAATTGCCAACAGTATAATTGGCAGAAATGCAGCTATCCACCAGCTTTGACCAAATGCCAGGAAGCGGGTCGCTATATAAATAGCTGAGATCAGAATCACATATGGACCGAGATCACGAAGTCCCTGCATGTATGCATCTAAATAAGTGACATTGTCGCCCTGGGCAGCACAAATTAATGCGGCGCAAGCGAGATTAATAATCAAGAAAAGCACTCTTCTCAAAACGCCCATTGGGAGCTTGGTTGTGAGCCAGAGAAGAGCCAAATAAACTACGAAAAAACTTATATTGAGAATCAAATCTGAGGGCAAGATGCTCGCTTTGCCCGGCAACAAATCAAAATCGCTCATACACAATTCCGACATCGAGAGTAACTGCCAAGCACATCAGCGCAATCGAAACTACAGCTAAAGCCGCCGCGACAAAAATAGCTATTCTATTGGGAATTCGTGGCTTTTCTGTAGGCATCAATGACTCCTGGAATCATAATTTTTGAAATGTATTCACCACCATTTGCGTTAAGGTGAAAATCATCATAATAAAGCGATTTGATTTGGTCTTTAGTCATGCCACCAAAGGCTATCTTGGGTGGAATACCCAGTATGTCTACGTCTTTGCCAAACATTTTAAGCCAGTTTGATCGCAGGGCAACTTGCTCAAAACCAGGCTCTATCAACTCCGGGAAGTGCATGAAAACTACTGGGACTTTATATAGTTTTAAAAGAGCCATATTTGATTTTAAAAAATGCATCTGATAAGAATCGAGCTCGTCATTCGATACTGCAAATGCGGCGCCGTTATTCGAGAAGAATAAGTCGTCCGTTTTTAAATCTGGTAATTTAGGTGCGAAAAATTGGAAAGGCTCATTCTGCCAGCCTTTACTCAATACGATTGTTCCACAATTCTTTTCGCAACTGTTTTTATAAGTGCCAATCCCGTTCTCACGAATTAGACTGAGCACTTTCCGCGGTGCACCTAAAACTGATT
>JACMKL010000031.1 GCA_014380105.1 Candidatus Melainabacteria bacterium | reverse complement strand
GGCTCCAAAGGCTCGAGCGGCCGGATCATTGGTCAAGTCTCTGCCATCTTTCGAAATCAAACTCAAGCCACCGAAATCATCTCGGAGTGATTTCTCAGCTGAAGCGTTAGGAAGTTCGCTCATACTGGCAAACACAGTCAAATCGTGTTTTCCCGAAATGTCTTCGCGGAATTTTTCTACCGCGTCGCCAGAAGCTGCAACAGGGTCGACGCCATCGCCTTGCGGTTCTATTCTAGATTGATTCTGTTGAAGACCCACGCAAATTACCTGCGGTTCGACCTCTCGGTCGTTCGGTGCGTTCTGATTGTGAATAGATTCCTAGTAATGACTTCAGTATCTATATACCCAGCCAGGTTGTCAATTCGTATTTCTACGTAGTTGGATCACTAAAGTCGTTTTCGCCACAAGGAGGGGTCATCCTCCATGTCCCTTCATCTGGTCAATCTGTGCCGCAGTAGAATTAAACATGTCGAAGATATCTACCTTTTCACCGCGCTCAATGCGCTTGGAGATCATGGTCAGAGGATAAAGAATTGTGGACGTACCTTGCATTCGAATGGCAGGGTCTCGTCCGTGCTCATCTTCTACCATGATCCATTCCATTTTCAGTTCTTGAACGAACGCATCACCAAGAACAACCCCGAGGCATTGTAGCTCGTAAGTTTGATTAGGCTTGAAAACACCAGCTTTCAGGATCGCTCGAATAGTGCCGACCTTACCAGCAGCCGTTTTGTATTTTTCCTTGGAGGCAGGGTCACCGAGGTAGTGCTCGACAACTGTTCGTTCTTCACTCAAGCGCTTCTTATCGGCTTCGTTCAATGTCGTAATCTTCTGTTGCGGATGGCTTTGCACTGTTTGCTCTGGAGTGTTCACGTGCGCACATCCCGCGGTTATGCAAGCTAGAAGAAGAATCAAGGAAAAACGTAAACTGCTAAGCATAACCACCTAGTCGATTGAGTAGTCTAAGGGTTCTTAGTATAACAAGAGGGGTTACCTCGAATATATACAGCGTGAAGATAACGTTGACCTAACTGTCCGAGTACCTCGCCCGCCCGGCGGTCGATGATAGAATGCCTAGACATTTCCCATGCCCTTGTGTCGGAACTGGTATACGAGACGCACTTAAAATGCGTTGCCCGTAAGGGATTGAGGGTCCGAATCCCTCCAAGGGCAAACTTTTTTTGAAGAAACAATTTTCGCTTGGCAAGAGCACGAGAGATTTACTCTGCTGCCGAGCGAATTTTATTTATTACGCAAATCTGATACTACAGGCAGTGCGTTTTTATTTTACGGACGCCAGTTTTTTATTGCCAACTCTAACTTTATTTTCTAGAGTTCCGATGCCTTCAACTTCCATTGAAACAACGTCACCATCTTTCAACCATCCAAATTTTGCAGGCGTAATTTCAGCTCCGCTGGCAGGATCGAGCTTTGCTGTGAATTCAGCAATGCAGCCATTCCCAACTGTTCCTGACCCGAGAATATAACCTTCGTGAACAGCGATATTTTGCTGTCCGAGCCAAGCCAGAATGCGTGGAAAACTCCAAGCTTGTTTCTGACCATTTGGATGCGTGTGATAGAGACTCTGATAGTTCGAACGTGCACGTTCTTCGCCATTGAATTTGAGAATCATTTCGACGTCCAAGACACCGTTTTCATCCATTTTAAATTCGGAAGCAGCGACGATTTTTGGTCCGAAGCTCTTACCGATGATGAATTTGCTGTTAGCCGGTCCAAGACCTTCAATATCTTTCTTTTGAATGTCGCGAGCCGACCAGTCATTGCATATAGTCAAGTAGCAGTGTTCTTTGAAAAATTTCAGAGCTTCTTCTTGGCTGGTCAAAAGCGCTGATTTGCCAATAATGCAGCCAATTTCGAATTCGTAATCTGGAGCTTTGACGCATTCAGGAATAGAAACTTCTTCTCCAGGACCAAAAACCTTCTCCGGAGTCAGGTCAACAATGTAATAGGCCGCATGGTCGTACCAGCCCGGCCAGATTGCTGCACCGCGCTTGTCTCTAATTTGCTTAACGTGAGTTTCAAAACCAAGGAAATCCAGGAAAAGGCGTGGTTCAGGAATTTCCGTGCCGAAAATCTTGACCTTAGGGACGTTTCGTTCAAAAAGCATTTTGTGACCTCATTCGCCTTATTCAGGGCAACTGGTGCGGCATCTCATTCTTCTGAGTTGAATATTATGTCATGCCTGTCCGTTTGACTGATTCTTCTCAAGGATGCTGTTATAAATGTCCAGGCAATCAGAAATTCAGTATTTTGCGAAAAATCGAAGGTAGCGGTCCAATGAAGCATTCAGAAGCGTTCGAGCGGTTGGTGACAGAAATCAAATCGCAAGTCACCGAAATAAGTCCACAAGACGTGGTCAAAAAATTGGATTCGAAAGAAAAATTCCGTTTCGTAGACGTACGTGAAGACCACGAATGGCTTGAAGGACATGCAAAAGGAGCCGAACATATTAGTCGCGGCATCATCGAAAGAGACATCGAAAAATTGATTCCTGATTATGGCGCACCAATTGTTCTTTACTGTGGTGGCGGATATCGATCGGCACTAGCAGCGGTGAACATTCAAAAAATGGGATTTACTAATGTCCTCTCAATGGCTGGCGGCATCAGGGAATGGCGTGAATTAGGCTTGCCGGAAGAAACCCCTGCACCTGGCTCAGTGCCGTACGTCAAATGAAGAAGGCCACACTACATTTAACTTCGTTGCTGATCTCTCTTTGGCTCACCACTATCGCAGTGCACGCCAAATCGATTGAAGATGTTTTTACAGACTATTTAGCCATCCGCGAAACCGATCCAGCCGGCTTTTGGGCGATGGTGGTTTCGATATCTCTTCTATTTGCGTTAGCCTTCGGACTAATGTTTTTAACCCTTAGTTATTACTTTAAACCCCCGTTCAAGAAGAAATAGCCAGCTGATCGAATAGTCAAGCGTTGCCATTATGGGTGATACCGCCGATAATGCCGTTGTCAGTTTAATCTACTAAAATTTCTAGAAAGAGTTTTGTATGAGCAGTCAGCCGCTTCCTAGTCAAGGCAACAACCCTCTGGACCTGACAGGACTTGAAGATCTACTCGATCGCGCGCAGTTGGAAATTGTCACTCCAGCCGGCCCCAATGAGGAAGTGACTGCGTTTGAGCCGATCGCTCAAGATGCAGAGCCTTCAGAGACAAAATTGATATTGGACTTGTTGAAGCATCTCGTGCAAGTTAACGAACTTGTGGCTGAGAGCGGACGCCGCCTCAATGTGGCAACGTCCAGACTGAGCCAACTCGATCAAATGTTGAATACTCAAAATGTTTGGTTGGAGCGCATGCCTATCCTCGAAGAAAAGGCAGTGCAACTTGAAGAAGTTCAAATGCAGTTGGATGTGGCTATCACTGAAAATGAGTGGCTGAAAAAATCCTGGATCAACAAATTCTTTTCAGTCATCAAAGATAAAACCTAATACGGGCGCTGAGCAGCAGCGGACCGTTGAATAAAATATCATTG
>JACMKL010000252.1 GCA_014380105.1 Candidatus Melainabacteria bacterium | reverse complement strand
CTACAACATCTCCCCCAGCCGCTACATCCACACCAGCGACGCCGAAACCTACCGGCCCATCGCCGAGATCGTCGCCGAAAAAGATTCTTTCGCAACCGTGTCTCGTAGATCAAACCTTCCGGGCTGCGCTGTCGCCCTGCTGCACTTGCACTTTTCCTTCAATAACTAATCACCATGCCCACGTCACAATCAAAATTACGGCTACCTCAGCTTGAGAAGGTGAAGCTGCGGCACTTCTCGCTATTTACTGCTAATCCGAATGCTGAATTTCAGTCGAACATTGGAGTTGTCTGCCTTGTTGGTGCAAATGGAATTGGAAAGTCTACTTTGCTTTCAGCCATAAACTTTGCGTTGACTGGAACTGTTTCGGATCCGAACAGGCCCTTTGAATCGATGGAGGAATACTACAGATTTACCCGAAACTACTCGAGCAATTACTTTCGAGGACGGATAGCGGTGTCTGACGAAGAAGACGCCGAAATCTGTTTGAGTTTCCGAATCGGACTTTATGATTACGAAATTTGCCGCGGCTTATTTGAGCCAGATGAGCTGCGCGAACTGACTATTCGCAATACGGAAACCAAGGCAGTTGTAGTCGACTCTGATGAAGTTCCTCGGGGCGAACGGCACCGGTTATACGTATCGCATTTGATTGAGCATATCGGAGTTGCCTCATTTGAAGAGTTTGTGTTTTTGCAGCATTTTGTTTTCACATTCGACGAGCAGCGGAAAACGTTGTTTTGGAATTCGCGAATCATGGATCGTGTCCTGTATAGAGCTTTTGGAGCGGAGCCGGACATGGCCAAACGGGCAGATAGCTTATTGCGTGAAATCGAAGCCGCAGATTCACAGGTAAGAAATTATCAATGGGAAGCAACGCGAATGCAAAAGCGCATCAATGAAATCCGTATGCATTCCCAAGCAGCATCCGGTGCTCAGCAAAAATATGAAGTGCTGGTCGGAGATCACGAGGCACTGAGTAAGCAGTTCGATGAGCAAAGCGAGGCGTTAAAAAAACTAGATGACTCTATCAAAGATGCGAACTTACGACTCGCGGAACATTCTGTTCAGGAAACATCCCTGCGGGACGAATACGCGAGGTTTTTTGACAAACGCCTCAACCTAAGGCCTTCGCTTCCACAACACCCGATTGTGATGCAGTCGATTGCAGACCACTCTTGTGGCCTCTGCGGGAATGAAACTGAGGATGCTATGCGGGCGATTGAAGCAAAGACTAATGGATCGACGTGCCCACTCTGTGACTCCACTTTGTCTAAAGGGGGACCAGAGAATGGGGAAGCTCATCGGTTGCATGAGGTTGACAACGAAATCGCGACCACCAAAAAGCAAATTAGGGCCGACCTAAGAACCTTGGAAAGGCTTCGAACTGAAGAAGCTGAAATCCGGGAAAAATGGGAAACAACGAAGGATGCCTTGGATGCTTTTGATGCCCATAATAGCGCACTTCTTAATTCACTTCGCACTCAATTGGGCAGAACGGGTGGGGATGCAGATTTGACCATCTACCGTGATCAACTGGCGATCCTCGAAAAAGACAAGAAGAACGCATATGACCGCCGAGAGGAGCTAAAACGCCAGCGCGCACAACTACAAAAGGATCTCGAACTCCAATATCTTCAGGTTGAACAAAGTTTTGTTCCGCGATTTGCAGACCTTG
>JACMKL010000251.1 GCA_014380105.1 Candidatus Melainabacteria bacterium | reverse complement strand
CTCACTTTGCGGACAGGGAAAATGAAACAAGGAATTCACCCAAAATACGAAGAAGTTAAGGCTACATGCGTCTGCGGCGCTGAAGTCAAGACTGGATCTACAAAGCAAACCATTCGTGTTGAAATTTGCAGCTCCTGCCATCCGTTCTACACCGGACAACAGAAGATTATCGATACCGAAGGTCGCGTTGACAGATTCGTCAAGCGCTATAAGCTCGAAAAGCCAGCTAATAGCTAATGACATCGGTAATACGAGCTTTGAGACTTGGCACTACAAATGCCAGGTCTTTTTTGCTGAAATAAATAAATTGCTGCGTAGCGAAGTTTGGGCGGCAGGTCTGACTAGATAGGAGAATTTGTTGTGCAGAAACTCGAGATCAAAGGAAAAGATCGGCTGATCGTCGCGCTCGATGTCGCCTCCATGGACGAGGCATTGTCTCTGGTGGACGAATTGAAAAGCGAAGTCGGGCTATTCAAAGTCGGTCTTGAGTTATTCACTAATTGTGGGACGAGACTTTTAGACGAACTGAAACGCCTGGAAGCTCCGGTATTTTTTGACGGCAAATTCCACGATATTCCGAACACTGTGTCAGCCGCCAGTCGTGAAATTGCGAAGAAGGGCGTCGAGATGTTCAATGTGCACGCAGTGGGTGGCGGCGAAATGATACGTGCCGCGCGCAAAGCGGCAGACGAGTCCGCAGCGGCTGCTGGCGTGAAATCGCCAATTTTACTCGCCGTGACAGTGCTCACCAGCATGTCGCAGGAAGTTCTCAGTGAAGAACTTGGTATCAAAGAGAATGTCGAGGCAGTCGTGGCACGCTATGCATCGTTGGCGAAGGCAGCAGGCGCAAATGGCGTCGTAGCATCTGCAAAAGAAGTAAAAGTTATACGCGAAGTTTGTGGACAAGATTTTCTGATAGTCACTCCAGGAATTCGACCAAGCTGGGCTTCCGATGATGACCAAAAGCGCATCGTCACTCCGAAGCAGGCTGTAGAACTTGGCACCGACTATGTCGTAGTCGGGCGACCAATTACAAAAGCGGCGAATCGAAAGGACGCAGCCAAGCGTGTCGCTGAAGAATTGAATGTCTAATCGGATTTGATGACGCGTCACTTTGTTGAATTAAATATGCGATGCAAGCGATTCGCCATTGCAATGTTTTTGATTTTGTATTTGCTTGGTATTTTTTGCTGCTTCCCATCAGAGCGTGCACTTGCGGACGATATTGCCATGCGAACTGCCACAGTCTGCTATGTGTCCAATTCGTCAAGACTTGACCAACTGCAATGCCTCGATGTTTATTCAAATCGTGATGCTAGAAATTGGCCTGTCGTGGTGATGATACATGGAGGTGCCTGGCGAAGCGGAGATAAGTCGCAGCCTCAAAATGGTCGTGATAAAGCGCGATTTCTTTTAGCCAATGGTTTTGTATTTGTGAGTGTCAACTACCGACTTGCGCCTGAGTTCGGTCATCCTTCTCAAATTAAGGACATTGCAGCCGCACTGGCATGGGTATCTAAGAACATTAGCAAATATGGTGGCAATCCGGCAAAAGTCATAGTGATGGGACATTCTGCCGGTGCACATTTAGCCTGTTTGGCTGTCACTAATCAAAAATTTTTGAAAGACGCCGGTTTTGACGTCGCAAATGTGTGTGGATGTATTTTGTTGGATGCCCCTACCTTCAATGTCGTGGTTAAAAATCGCTACGGAAATTTTAGTCATAACTCGGAAATTATTGACGACACCATATTTGGTGTAACCGAGGATCAGCGTAAAGAAGCTTCTCCAGCTCTTCATATTGCTGAGAACTCCTACATACCGACCTTCCTGGCGCTTTCCACACCACAGTATTTATACTCAAAATATCAGGCAAAACAGTTTGTTCGTGACCTGAATTCTGTTCGTCATAAAGCAGAATATTTTTTTATTTCGCACAAAAATCATGTGGCATTAAACAGCGAATTTGGCGTAAAAAAAGATTGGGTAACAGCTAAGGTGCTGGCTTTTCTAAATCGTGCCACGCGCTGAAATTCCGTTATAAAGCGGCAATAGAAGTTTTAGATATTTATTAGCACTCTTGATTCAGAATGTGAGTTTATAAAGAAACATTACATTCTTTAGATCCGTGGGAACCAGCAAGCAGGTTAACCGTCTCCCTCAAGTTATCGTCTTGGAGAATTTTTATGCCTTCGAAAAAATCGCTAATGCACGCAGCATTGGTGGCGTCTTCCGTTTCAATGCTGGTAGCAGCTCAACCCGCCTGGTCCAATCAGTGGACAGACATGATCAAAAATATTCTGGTGCCACCCTCGGGAGCCGTTTATTCGGATTCTATCACTCAACGCGATACTCAAATCACTAACAGAATCATTGACGCTATCAACGCCAACAAGTTGAACCCGTCGGAAACACAAAGTCTTAAAATTCAACTCGACCACATCAAATCGATGGAAGCAGATTATCGCTCGAGGCGTAACGGCGGGCAACTGGGACCAGTTGAACTTGCTAGTTTGAATGCAGAACTAAATAGAGTTGAAGCAACTCTCAATCAAATGATTGGCACCAATTATGGTGGCACAGTAACAACTAACATTGATAATACAGATGATGGATTTTCTGATGTTAAACAGCGCATCACTCGCAACCTTAGCTCGGGTCGCTTGACTATAGAGGAAGCTCGAAGTCTAAAAAATCAATATGATCACGCATGGGACGATCGCAGAAGTTTTAAGGCTGATGGAGTGCTTTCCGCAGATGAAATACGTCAACTAAATGAAGCGTTGGAGTCGCTCAAGTCCAATATTGCTTCGAACACCCGCGATACTCAAGCATGGGCTGGTATTGATGGGCAACAGGTTGCTCAAGCAAACAGAATCGAAGAGGGCATTACTTCGGGTCGAATAACTAGGCGCGAATATGAAGAATTAAAAGTAGAATCTAACCGAATCGCCAGCTTCGAAGCTCGCGCCAGAGCAAACGGTTTGCAACTAGACGAAACTCTGACCCTAGCAAATGATTTAGCAAACTTCAATTTGCGGATATCCTCTTCGCTGAATAATGGCAACACCGGAGGTGGCGGGTACAATGGCGGCGGTGGCAACAATGAGAATGACGGTCGAAGTTTCGATCTTCGTCAGGCAAATGTACTTAGACGCATCGATGAGAGCGCTGCAAATGGTCGTTTGACCGCCGTTGAAGCGGACGACTTACGCGCTGATTTCAGAAGACTGGAGCAACTCGAAGCCTCCTATCGTCGCGATGGCAATCTCACTGCATATGAATTGGATGTATTGAGAAAAGGCTTGGACAGTATCAATCTTGAGCTTAAAGGTAATTCTGATCCAATCGCAATCGAATATCCTGAAATCAATCGCAAGCAGCAAGATCTCAAAAATCGCATCAACGAAGGTGTGGCAAGAGGGCGTATCAGAGGCTTCGATGCTCAAAAGTTAAACGCCAGTCTAGCTTGGATAGCATCCGCTGAAGCAGCTTTCAGGCAATCTGGTGGACGGTTGGAGAAAGACGAAGCGGACAGAATTCTAGCCGACCTCGATCGTTTAAGCGCCAAGATAGATCGCGTAGCCATTAGCCCATTGCAAAATCTCATCAATCGCAAAGCAGATCTACAGCGCAAAATTGACGAGAGAACTGCCAACGGAAAGCTGTCTTACGGTAAAGCGCGCGGCCTTCGCAGAGAGTTGGACAGAATAGGCTTTGCAATCCAGGATATTGGACCAGGTGGCAGAGTGCGACCTGAAGTGTATGCTCAGATTTCTGCAGATATGGACTCCTTGAACACCAGAATTACTTCTGGATTGGCATACACTAGTGACAGCCGTCAAGATAGTCGTGGGGACAATAGGAACCAGCGCTAATAGAACGACAAAGAACGACAAAGGCAGTTTGGCATCATTTGGGCGAGGAGTAAAATCCTCGCCCATGCCTATTCCCGAGCAATGCTTTCGGCTTTCTGTTCTATTTGATTGATGTATTTAAATTCAAACTTTGATAGAACTACTGGTTAGTGCACGCCTTCAGGCTCGGAAAGAGGCTCGGTGGCAGGCAACTCATTAGTACGCCTTTCTTGAGGACCTGGTGTGCGCCGAGGTCTACCACTAATGCTGGTATAAGCTTTTATTTCATTTGCTGGTGGCAAAGTATCTAGTTCACTGTTATGCGAACCAGCCGCCGCTGATTGCTCAATAATCTGATCAGCATTTTCTATTGCATTGGTAGATTCGGATGTCGAGCTCGTTGTGCTATTTCCGTG
>JACMKL010000250.1 GCA_014380105.1 Candidatus Melainabacteria bacterium | reverse complement strand
TTCTCGCCAGGGTAAGGCAGAGGGTAAGGCGAAGTGCTGTGTACCTACTTAGGACATGCAAGCATCAATGACACGTATTGGTACTTAACGGCCTGTCCACACCTTATGGAGCACGCACTTGTTCTACTGGAACAGCGTTGGGAGGACATGAAATGAAAGCACAACCAAATTTTGCTGTCTTACTGCAGAGCTTCTTTACTCAAAGGCTAATGCACCAAAGAAATGCAAGCCCGCATACAATCAAGTCCTATCGAGATACATTCTGCCTTCTCCTGAAGTTCACGCATCAAAGGTTAGGCAAGGAACCTTCTCGACTAGAGCTCAACGACATTGATGCGACATTGATCAGTGCGTTTCTTGATGAAATGGAAAGTAAACGAAAAATTGGCGCTCGAAGTAGAAATGTGAGACTAGCAGCTATTCGTTCATTCTTTCGATATGCAGCGCTGGAGGCACCTGCACAGTCGGCTCAAATCCAACGCGTATTGTCAATTCCAAGCAAGCGTCATACTAAGCGTATCGTCAGCTTTCTAACAAAGGACGAGGTAAGCGCTCTCCTGGCTGCGCCTGACCGAACTCGTTGGATTGGTCGTCGCGATCACGCACTGCTGCTGGTGGCACTGCAAACTGGTCTGCGACTATCTGAACTCACCAGCCTACAGAAACACAATCTAATTCTCGAGTCTACTGGGGCGCACATACGTGTGACTGGAAAGGGACGCAAAGAACGCTCAACACCTCTCACAAGGCAGGCGGTGAAGATACTGCAAGCATGGTTGAACGAGTTGCCGGATGCGTCTGACTTTCTCTTTCCAAATGCGCGGAAGGGCAAACTCAGCGCCGATGGTGTGCAGTATGTGGTCAACAAACACGTTGCCACTGCAAGTAAAACATGTCCCAGTCTCAAAGGAAAACGAGTGACTCCGCACGTGTTGAGACACACGACGGCTATGGAGCTCTTGCAGGCGGGTGTCGATCGAGCGATGATCGCCCTCTGGCTTGGGCACGAATCTCTGGATACCACGCAGGTTTACATGCACGCCAATATTGCGCTGAAGCAACAGATACTATCAAAAACAACAATGCCGAGTGGATCGCCAGGATTCTACAAGCCAGACGATCAGTTGTTAGCGTTTCTGCGAAGTTTGTGATTGCGTAAGCAGCACGCCCAGAGCTAGGTTCAGGGTTGGAAATTTAATCTTGTGAGTCCCGGTGAAGAAGCGGGAATGTTGTCTTGGAGAGGAACTGCGTCAATGGACCATGACGAACAATTCAAGGAGAAGGAAGTCGAACGACTGGTTGTCGAGTCGACCGGCGATAGCTCGGATACTGAGCACGCGACTGCATTACGTGTTGCTGACGAAGTTGACTCTGAAGGCAGTCTCCTCTCCGCAGGAACGCTAATAGCAGGCCATTACGAAGTCCTCTCCATCATCGGCCAGGGAGCGATGGGAACCGTCTACAAGGTAAAGCATTTGCTTGTAGATCAGATCAGAGCAGTGAAACTACTTCGTGTAAGTAATAAAACCCAAATTCTGCGACGCTTTCAACAAGAAGCGAAAGCTTCCTTGGCTTTGGAACATCCAAATATCGTGCGGGTCTTCGAATTCGGCATTGAGCCTCAGATGCAACAACCATACTTAGTCATGGAATATGTTGAGGGGGAGGCGTTAAGCGCGGTGCTAGAAAAGAACGAGAAACTGACGTGTGAAGATGCATATGCGATCATCGCGCAGGTATGCGAAGCCCTGGCACACGCGCATGCGAAAGGAATCATTCATCGAGATATCAAACCTGCAAACATTGTTCTGACAAGAAGCAGTAATGGCGCGGAACTAGCGAAATTAGTCGACTTTGGTATTGCGAAGTTGACAACACCAGAAGATGGGCAAAATCTTACACAAACCGGTGAAGTATTTGGCACTCCGCTATATATGAGTCCTGAGCAATGCCTTGGACAAAAAGTCGATGCTCGGTCAGACATATATTCGCTTGGCTGTGTAATCTACGAATGCTTGGCCGGAAAGCCGCCGTTTAAGGGTGGAAGTTCTCTTGAAACAATCATGATGCATGTGAATGCTGACTCAGTTCCAGACTTTTCAGGAACGAAAATATCTGCGAGTTTCGAGTCAGTCATTTGTAAGACCTTAGAAACGAAGATGGTTAACCGTTTTCAGACTGTATCCGATTTACAATCAGCACTTCAAGATGCTGTACGCAATCAATCACTTGTTGAAAGAAGTCTAGCCGACATTGCTCGACCATCCAGGCTAGCATTGGCTAAACGAAGGCTACGCATTGCTGGCATGTGGTTCATTTTCCTGAGTTTTTTTGTCATGCTTTTTATACTGTTGTGGCTAGCAGAAATCATCAAATCACAATGACCGCCAACCCAATTGGTCAGAAGCCCGTGGAATGCTATGGGTTCAGTTGCTGTTCGTTGTAATCTGCAATCGAAATTATGCCGATAATACCGAGGAGCTGAGGAACAGTCAGCGAACATACCGTCACAACTCCTGAATAATTTTCAACTCGGAATAAAGGCGCTCACTGTACCGTGAGAAACGATGTGATAACCAGTAACTTGATTTTTTGCGTCGAGGTGAAACGCGACAAAGTGTTCTTCCGAGTAGTGTTTGAGAGGCTCGACGAATCGTTCGATGTCGTCGGGACAGCCGATTGCAATTGGCTTTCCACCGGGCTCTTTAATAAGTGCCAAGCGTATTTGAGGAACGATGTACTTGAGATGTTTTTTCAAAGTATTGCTATTCATTTTTCTTTCTCCGTTGATGCTGCGGCTTTCGCCTACGCAAATCGGAGTACGGGGGCGGCTCTGCGGGTCAAGCGAATACGTTTGCCAGAGCGCAAGTCAAAAAACTGACAACGCTTGATGCGCGGTGGCGCTGCTCCCGTACGCTGGAAAAGTAGATAGGAAGGCAAAAGAAGCGCCAAACGACAATCGAGTTTAGCAGCGGGGCATTGAATAGGTCTGACTTGTTGATGCAGTGGCGAAGAAAGTGTCCTCAGTCACAGAATTACTTTCAGTCGCTCTGGCAATGCTGCAAGTGCAAAAGTTTGCTGCTTCACCTCTCAAGAGAGTTACAGGAATGTATGTGTGGTTGATCGGCGATTTAGGAGTCGTTTATCGAAAGATAGTATTTCTCTTGCAGGGAAGGTTTGCCGAAAAGATTGTCAATGAAGCGGTCCGCTAGGACATCCCAAATAGCGTCAAGTGAGCGAACTAGCATTGAGAAACATTCCTTCATTTTGTCGTCAGCTTTCTGGAGATCTCCTTTTATTCGCTTAGTCCGCATTCTCAGTACATTGCCCCACCATTGCAGCTGATGCTCCATTTCGCGGGCATTGAGATAGTGGTCTTTTCCAATGAGGATTTTTTGATCTTTTAGTACTAGCTGTGAAATTTCAGGACCGTGAACAAGAGCATTTCTTGGAACCGCTATTAAGCTTACGGCGAGCATGAATTCTTCAAGCACAGCACCAGGTAAAAAGTCATGCGTACATTGTGAAATGATTTTCCCTCGGCTCTCCCAGTCTTGCAGACGGCGTGTCTCTTCAATAATTCTCGACCACTCCATTCTCTCTTCAACTTCAGCAATCCACTTGAGCAAGAATAACTGCGCCTGTTCTGAAGCGTTTCCTAAGTGCGCAAAAACGTCAAACAATTGGCACTCGGAATGCTCGATGTAGAGATGCCGGAAAGCGTGTAGAACGCTACTCATTACCGAGTAGTGCATCTGTGCCATAAACAGCACTTCCTGATTGACGCTTGTCCTCAGGTTAGTGTTTGCCCCACGAAAAGGAGCGAAGTCTATTCTGTGAGTTAACGGGAGAATGCTTCTTTTCCATAGTTTTTCGTACGCCGAAAACTGTTTTGTTAATTCAAGCTCTGCAAAGTTTCGCTCTCGTGAATCTCCATCAACACTCAAAGTAAATGGTTCGCAAAAATCCAGATAGTCAGCCTTTGAGAAGCTAGGACGTGAATCGAGTGATAACTCTTGATTCAAATTTATACCTTCGTAAATCATGTCTACTGGAAAGCGCACGTCGTGAGGCATATTGCTTGAAGCGGAAGGTAGTTGAAGCGCATCAGTCGCCGAGAATTTTATTCCTCGATCCCGCAATAGGTCAGTGGTCAATTTCTCGGCATCGCTTTTGGAAGCTGGAAAATAGATCGACAATACCTTTTCTCTATCATCGA
>JACMKL010000249.1 GCA_014380105.1 Candidatus Melainabacteria bacterium | reverse complement strand
GAACATGCATGTTGTAGCCGGTGGGCGAATTCAATTTTTGGGCATCATCCGATAACGAATATTGTGTTTTAGCAACGCAGACAGGTAAATGGCCGAATCCGTGTGTGTTCAGCCACTTTAATTGCTTTTCGGCTTCTGCACTGTATTCAACATCGTCGGCACCATAGACGTTTTTTGCTAGTTGCATCAATTTGTCTTTGAGTGATGAATTTGAAGAATTATCTGATGATGACGAAGTTTCTAGCACCAGAGGTGTGAATTGTTCGTCCTTGCCGCGAGCTGAAGATGTTTCAAGCACATCAAGAATAATTTTGGCTGCTCCTTGTCCACCTTCGCCTCCTCTTCCAAACACATCAGCAATTGCGCAAGGCCAGCCCTTGCCCTTGCACAAGTCCTTGATTATATTGAGCTCTTCGTCGGTGTCTGTGTGAAAGCGATTGATCGCAATTACGAAAGGCACTTTAGTTCGCGCCACAATTGCGGCATGTCTTTCGACATTGGCAAAACCAATTTTCACAGCATCAGGATTAGGTGTAAGCAAGGTGTCATCACTGACGCCACCATGAAGTTTAAGCGCCTTTACGGTAACTACAAGTGTAATTACATCTGGTGCCAGTTCCGCCTTTCTAGGCGCAGCAACGATATCACAATATTTCTCAAAGCCAAGATCAGAGCCAAAGCCAGCTTCAGTGACAACGATGTCTGCGACTTTTAATGCGATTCTTGATGCAAGAACACTTGAGCAACCATGGGCGATGTTAGCGAACGGACCACCATGAACAAATGCAGGTGTGCCTTCTAATGTTTGCACGAGATTAGGACGCAGAGCATCTCTAAGTAATGCTGTCATCGAGCCGACAGCATTCAAATCGCGCGCCGTGATAGGCTTTCCTTTGTTATCCTGTCCGACAATAATATTGCCGATGCGCTCTTTTAGATTGGCAATGGAATCTGACAAACACAGGATTGCCATCACTTCTGATGCCGCTGTGATTTGATAGCTGGATTCGCGTGGATAGCCATTTGGCTTGCCGCCCAAACCTTGCACAATTTCACGCAAGGCACGTTCATTCATGTCCACAGAACGCTTTAACTGAATTGTGCGCGAATCGATGTTTAGCTGATTTCCGAAGAATATGTGATTGTCGAGAATGGCTGCGAGCAAATTATTGGCAGATGTTATCGCGTGAAGATCGCCCGTGAAGTGGAGGTTGATATCCTCCATTGGCACCAACTGCGCTTTGCCACCACCCGTGCCTCCACCTTTCATACCGAACACAGGACCAAGCGAAGGTTCTCTTAAACTTGCGAGGGACTTTTTGCCAAGCCTCCACAATGCTTCGGCGATGCCGACGCTCATGGTTGTTTTACCCTCGCCAGCCTTGGTCGGCGTAATCGCCGTTACCAGAACCAGTTTGCCGCGCTTACTGTTCGACGCCAGAAGTCTGGACATCGCCTCGTAAGTTATTTTCGCTTTTCCTCTTCCATAATGTTCGATATCGGTGTTCGTCAAACCCAACGAAGAAGCTATTTCCTCGATTGGTTTTAGGACACCCAGGACGCCATCGGTCATCATCCACTCCCCTGGAATAACCTGCACACTGCCATAGATTACTACTTGCCGAACAATCTGTCGGCTATGGCCATGACAAAGATGCCAAGGGAGTCGAGCTTAAACTGCCGTTCTCAGGCGGTAGCGGCGTGTGGAGCCAGCACTTCTTCTTCGTTGCGAATTTCGTCCAACAACATGACAATTTCTTGAGCATCGTAGTCGCGCTCAATTGATTCGTCTTGCAGAAGGTTGAGAAGACGGGTCAGAGAAACTTCTGCTTCGTCATTCTTCTCCAGTGCGCATTGAATCATGGCCAGGTTGTAGATGAAGTCTGCGAGATCAGCATGATCTTCGCCGACTGTTTGTTCTTGCATCAAAAGAGCCTTTTTGTAAAAGCGTTCTGCTTTGCGGTAGTCACCGCGTTCTTCGAGCATTTCAGCCTTCAAAACTACATCAGCTACATTTTTCATTATTGTCTCCTCTCTGGTTGTGCCAGAAAATTGGAGTAGGCGCATGAGCACCGCCCGTGCCACCACTCCGGTGGAACTAACGTTTTGGATTTTGTTCCGTTTTTAATATATGGACCGCCTGCTAGTCAGTAGACACTCAGGCCTTCTGATTTGCTTTGCATTCAACGACTCTGTATGAGGGACTTACAGTGTTTGCCCGGAACGGTCGGTTGAGATGCGGATATAAAGCGGTTTCTGTTGTAATCATGATAAGCCCGCTCTCACAATTAATGCAATACAGTCCAACACATGCATCGAAGATAACGGCTAAATATATCGACCGCCGAAACGCGCAGTAGTTAGGCATCTTCGCAAGCAGTATTTGAAAGATCTCCGTTAAGAGTTAATCAAAACAGACCGCAATTAATCAAATCAAGTGCACTTTTTTGATGGTTACCAATCAATACAATTGAGTCAGAGAGCTAGTCTCAGATGTCCAGCGTAATTTCACGTGCGATTTATACCGATCGTATATCGATTCGATCATCACGCACCCAACCAAGTGGAAACCGGCATGAGATCACGGTCTTCACTAGTCGTCTTAGTAGTAAAAACGCTTGCTTTTATACCCAAATTTGCATACTTTTTTAGCACCTGACCGATGCTTGCTCTACGAAAACGGTGAGTAGATGTAGGTCTTGGTATATGAGCGCTAAGATCCAAGCACTCGAAACGTACTGATTTCGGACAATTTTGTCCCATCTCATCTCGTAGAGACCGTTTGAAAGGTTGAAGTACTCCAAAATTTTTGTATAAATAGATTAAAATTAGGGTCATGGCAGCAGCGCTCGCACAAACCCTAATAAGTCAGCATGTCACCGATCTGAAGGGCTGTAAGGCATGTCCTTTGATGATTGGACCAGTTGTGACGCCCTTTCCTATACTTAGTAAGATTTATCTAGTTGGACAAGCTCCAGGACCGCACGAAGGCGCCATTGGCAAACCCTTTGCATGGACTGCCGGCAAAACATTATTCAAATGGTTTAATTCGGTCGGTGTGGACGAAGAGACCTTTCGCCAGAAGGTTTTCATGTCCGCTGTCTGTCGCTGTTTCCCAGGCAAGGCAAAGAGCGGAGGCGACCGCGTCCCCAACGATATCGAAATTCAAAATTGCACTACATGGATGCAACGGGAATTCGATATATTGAGACCTACACTGGTTTTACCTGTAGGCAAATTAGCAATCGAACAATTTTTTGGCAAAGTTCAATTAGCAAATGTGATTGGAACAAAACATCGTCAATCGGCATTCGGACACGACTTTGACACTATTCCATTGCCTCATCCATCGGGTGCGTCCACCTGGTACAGAACTGAGCCTGGTCAAACATTACTGGTAAAAGCTCTGCAATTACTTAGTCAAGAGCCTGACTGGAAAACGATTTCCAGACAGGATGATCAAGATATTCAGTAGCCTATAAAGTTGCAAAACACTCGAAACGCTCAACCTTTGTGCGTTATTGGACACTGTTTGTTTAAACTTTCACAAAGTGATACCACTTCTTTGCATCTCGGCTATAGCCTGAACTGGCGCCAGGGTTCCCGTTTCAGCCGTATCCCCTAACCCATATTCTTTTACGGTCATTAGGGCATTGTTTTGATTTTCCGCCGAGGCTATGTTGAGTTTCGCAATACGGAAAGGGGAATTTTAGTCATGGACTTTAGAAAAAAATCCATTTTACTTATAGCGGGTTCGCTCATATTGAGTGGCTCGCTGAGTTCTGTCTGTGGGGCAGAGGCGCGCACAGCACCAACTAAAACTCTGAAGGCAAGAGTTAGTCAGGATTTGATGGCTGCAGATGACTTGGTTCGCAAAGGCAAGTTTTCAGAAGCTGCAGAACTATATAGAACAGCTTTGAACGCTGATTCAAAAGATATAACCGTGCGCAATGGACTTGCATACGCTTATGCCAAAGGATTCAAACTCGATAGAGCTGAAGAAGAATTCGACAAAGTGCTCAAACAAGATCCACAAAATGCGATGGCACACTGTGGAAAAGCGCAAGTAACATTGAATAGATTGCAATCGTCGAATAACACGATGCGCAAAAATAAAGATGCTCTCCTCAAGCAAGCTGGTGCCGAGTGCAATCTAGCGCTCGCGACCGATCCAAATCTTCCTGAAGCACACAACATTCTCGGTAAAATTTTCAAAGAAGAAGGTCGTCTAGATAAGGCAGAACAATCATTCAATGCAGCAATTACTGCAGACAGGAATTATTCAGATGCCTATACAGGTTTAGGTATGGTGCAGCTTGATGCAGGTAGAACTGCAGAAGCAATCACCAGCTTCAAACAAGCCACCGCCATTAATACCGGAAATTCAACGGCTCACTACGGACTTGGTCGTGCATATCTCGCCCAAGGACTCCCAGATGAAGCAATTAAAGAGTTGAATACATCCTTGTATCAATTTAGAAATAGCGCACCAGTGCACTTTGAGATGGGCAAAGCTTATCAAACACAAGGCAATACAGTCGCTGCAATCAAAGAATTTCAAGAGACAATCAGAATCAAACCAGAAAATTCAGCTCCATATATCAAGATTGCCGAAATACGCGAGAGTCGTGGTGACATCGAGCATGCCAACGCAGAATTGCGCTCTGGACTTGATTTGATGCCAGACAATACGGAGTTGCACCAACGTGTTGCAAACAACAGCTTGAAACTCGAGAAGATCGCAGACGCTATCAAAGAATATGAAACAGTACTTTCAAAATCGCCAGCGAACGTAGCTGCAGTCGAAGGATTGACACGTTCTCTGTATCTGAAAGCTCAGAAAGAAACAACTGGCGCATTCATAGCCGACAATGACTACGAAGCTGCTGAAAAATCTATTGCAAGAGCGATTCAAATGAATCCAGAAAATCTGCAATTGCGGTTAGCGGACGCCAAACTGCGCTCACTGTCAGGAAAGCCTGTTGATCTCTCCATCATCGGCAAGCCTAAAAATGACGGTGAGCGTGTGGCGTACGCCGAAGCTCTACTTGCACAAAATCGCTTTAGTGAAGCAACGGAAGAATTCAATATGCTTGTCACTAATGCCACCACTGCTAAGAAGTTGGCGGCTTTAGGCGACCTCACTTTGATGATTCGCGATCTCGACAACGCGGATATGGCGTTCAAAAAGCTCGCCACAATGCCAGGCGGACAAGATAGCGCAAAACGTGGCGCACACCTGGTTGCAAAAGCAAGAGAGACTACAAAACAAGAATTGAATATGGCGAACGATCTTGCTCGTAGAAAACAGTTCAACAGTGCAATCGATAAATATCATGCTGCGATTTTCAACGATCCGCGTAACTCGCGTGCACGATATGGCTTGGCAGAGACTCTCGATAAATTCTATCCACAAGATCCGAAATCAATGAGAGAGTCAGTAATGCAGTACAAAGCATACGAATCACTCACTCCTGGCTTGCCAGCGAAAGAGACCGAACGTCTACATAAAATCATCGCTCGTCTGGAATTGCGTGCCACAAAACTGGAACGTCAAATTGCCGCAGGCAAGAAGCCGAATATTATCGCTCGCTTGATGCAGAGATAATTCCGGTCTCATTCCGACGACGACATAGGGTATCAGGGTAGGAAAGTAAGTCCTATCGTCCCCCCAGAACAACGCCGAGTCCCACAGCTCGGCGTTGTCCATTTGTGGTGTTTTTTCAATTAAAGTCGCAAATGGTGGGAAAAACCCTACTATGCAACGAGTGAAGGCGGCGTAATATGGACATTAGAACTCGGAGAATTCTATTAGGAAAGACACTCTTACTTTGGTTGAGTGGAAATGTTGTTCTGTGCTCCGGCGTCGTATTTGCACAAAACGTATCGTCTGACAAAGATGTGACATTTGCTCAGCGCCGAGTACCAGTAGAAGTAATCGGCGATTCTGTTAAAGAACAAGATCATAAATACAAAATGTGTGCATATCGCAAGCTAATTACTGGAGCTATGCCTCTACGTGACAAGGAAGAAATTTCGTTGCGCGATAACCAAATAGTCGTGAAGGAAGGACCGAAAGATGGCGACATTAAAGTCTTACCGGATAACATTTCTCCATCACAAATGAAAAATAGGGCAGAACTTTTTGAAAGAAATGCAAATTACACGACAGCAGATATTTACTATCGATTGGCAATAAAATTGGAAATTGACCAACCAAATCTAGACCCTGAATTTCGGTGGCAACTTTTAGACCAATATCTCCAATTCGAGAAAACGAAAACGGGGAAGTCTAGGACAAGACACAATTTTGACAAAATACTAAAGAAGGACGACAGCAATGTCAAAAGATAGCCGTTCGGAAGCGTCACTTCTAACCACCCTCTGTATAGCGTCTCCCTGCGACGCCGATTGGGATGCAATGACGGGCAACGATAGAGTGCGAGCCTGCGGCGACTGCAAGAAGAATGTCTATAACATCTCCGACATGACGAAAGCGGAGGCGGAGGCATTTCTTAGAAGGAATGGAACCACGGAATGCACACGATTCTATAGGCGCAAAGATGGAACGATTCTGACTGATGATTGCCCGATTGGTTTGAGAAAGTTGAGGGATGCTTGGAGAAAGGTAAGCAGAGTGGCATCCCTAATTATAGGGACCGTCACATTTTGCAGCGCAGCGTCAAGTCAAAATACAGAAAAGATTCGACCGAGAGCGGCTTTTGGTATACCCGTACAGATAACGCCAATTGTCAGTTCAATTTCGCTGACAAGGTTATGTACAGGGACATTCAAACTGAAAACGCCCGAACAAGTATTCGAAGTAAAGTCAAAGATTCTGGTCCGCGAAGGAAAAGGCAGCACTGAAGTTTTTGAATTACCAAACACATTCACATTGGCGCAAGCAACAGCTAGAGCGCTCATTTTTGAACAAATGGAAAAATTCAACGTTGCCGAGTTGTATTACAAGCTTGCCCTAAACTTGGGTTCAGATCGATTAGACGAAGTAGAGAGAACGAAAGCACTCTACTCAAAGCTTCTAAGACGCTTGGAGCGAGATAAAGAAGCGACGGAACTAGAGCAAAACCTTTATAAATAAGGAAATGGAAGAAATTTT
>JACMKL010000248.1 GCA_014380105.1 Candidatus Melainabacteria bacterium | reverse complement strand
TTATCTGAATGAGAGCCTTGTGCGGCGAAAAGTTTACTTACTCTTCCGCCCTTGATGCCGCGTTTCGCTTCACGCTCTGCTTCGAGGAACGCAAGCACGGCATTGCGCCCGAAGATCAATTCATTGTCATCTTTATCCATTACAGATTCTCATTGGGCAAAGCACCATGGACATAATTGCCTGAAGGTGTAGTTTTGAACTGACTAATTTGAATTGACTAATCATAACCGGCGACGAACATGCTCTTCGACCTATTCTTTTTCGGCTTACCCCTGATGATGGCAACTTGCTTCATTGTCCTGGCGTTGCGCGATCAACAAGTCAGATTTTGGCGCCCGGGGTTTTGCTTTGCTGCGTACTGCGCTTTCTATCTTTCAGGCGGTCGTGATGTGCTTCTCTATTTGGTCGTCATGGCTATGATGGGTGGCGGCTGGGCGCTCAGTGGCGCTGAAGCGCCGATGTAGATTTGACGTAGTTTTTAGCGAAGGCATCATATATGGTGGCACCACTTTACTGCACCGCCAAGCTCGGATGCGGCAACAGCTGACGCCGTCACGTCAATCTATACCGTTTCGCGCATAAGCATGGTCGCTAGCGCGCTTGCTCTCTACTCGTTTTGCCTTCAGCGACCTTTGCGTCCTGCCGGCACCGGGGGCATGCCCGAATGTCGATTTTGTTGCGCCTCTGCAAGACTGCGCATATCAATGTTGTGCTTCTTCAACCAGCGCGAAATCGTATTCGGATCGCACCACTTGTTTTCTTCATCGCGGTAAACTTTTGCGATCTGTACTGTGCTCAATTTCTCTTTGACGTATTTTTGGTACAGCCAATCTCGATCCTGATAGAGCGTTTTTGTTCTTAACGTCTTGCCCACGGACTGTACCTCACGATTTCTTCGCATACTACATACTCTAATTGTGGGCTCTACTTCTCCTTCTGACAAGGTCTGATTTTCGGTTTCTACGAAGTCGGTATGCGGGAATACAAAAATTACCAAAATGACTGATAACTATTGCTCGGATAAAACTATGGATAAAACCGAAATACCTGGGGCAAATCTGCGGAATCTCCCACAGGTTGACAAAGTAATTCGGCATCCTCTGGTCCAGGCGATTCAGGACAAAATTCATCCGGACATTTTGGCGCGTCTTGCACGCAGAGAGTTAGCGTTTTTCCGAGAAGAAATAATCAAAGGTGGAGCAGCCCCTTCCATTGAGACTGCAGCGCAAGCAGTGGCCGATGGCGTTTCACAATTGCTTGCTGGCAGCGTCCAACGCGTGATAAACGGGACCGGCGTGATTTTAAATACGAACCTCGGACGGGCGCCTCTGCCGATGTCCGCGGTCGAGCGATTAAATCAGACACTTCCTGGCTATTGCAGTCTCGAGATAGACCTCGCCACTGGAAAACGAGGCGAACGTACTTCCCACTTAGAGCTGCTGCTGTCACTGTTAACAGGTTGCCAGTCAGCGATCGTCGTAAACAATAATGCCGCCGCTGTCATGCTTTCAGTGAGTGCGCTTGCGTCTGGGAAAGAGGTAGTGGTTTCGCGCGGCGAACTGATTGAGATTGGCGGAAGCTTTCGTCTTCCGGATGTCATAACCTCCGCTGGTGGGATTCTCAAAGAGGTCGGCACAACAAATCGAACACGAGTCGATGATTATCGCAATGCGATTTCTGCCAATACTGGCTTGTTGCTTCGATGCCACCGTTCTAACTATGAGATTCGCGGATTCACTGAGCAACCAAAACTTGCTGAATTAGCCGCATTAGCAGAAGAAGTGTCGATTCCGTTTATTGAAGACCTGGGTAGTGGAGCGGTCATCGACCTTGCCGGCTTTGGTCTCAAGGACGAACCGACCGTGCCTGATGTAATCCAAGCCGGCGCTGATGCGGTTCTGTTTTCCGGCGACAAACTGCTGGGCGGTCTGCAGTCGGGAATAATTGCGGGTAAGCGCAGTGTTGTCGAGAGATTGAAACGGCATCC
>JACMKL010000247.1 GCA_014380105.1 Candidatus Melainabacteria bacterium | reverse complement strand
TGGCTCAGATTGCCGTAAACACCTGAATCCAGCATTTGATGAAATGCCTGAATTGAGAAAAGGGGAGCACGCAGATCGTGGCTAACCATATCCACGAATTCTTTCTTGAGACGCTCCAATTCTTTTCGTTCTGTAATATCGTGAGCCACACAAAAATATGAACGCTCTGCTTCGCTCCACTGAATAGACCACGAAAAGTCGCATGATTCGGTGTTCTTACGCATAATGCGATTTTCTAAATGACGCACTTCGCTTGCGCCTTTTATCTCTTCCATGGCCGCAATTGTTTTATCTACAAATTCCGGCTGGACGATCTGTGCCAGCCTTGTGCCAAGAAGTTCTTCCGGTGAATAGCCCCAAATAGTCTCGCAAGCGTGATTGACAGCTGAAAACTTCATATCTTTATCGACAGAACAAATTACTTCGCTGGCATTCTCTACAAGCGCACTTTCTTTTCTGCGCAATTCAGTCAATGCATTTGCCATCTCGCGAAAGCGTTTGTCTACTTGTGCAATTTCATCACTGCCCTGAAGCGGCTCCAGAAGGGGTTTGTCCGTGGCAAATCTGAAAGAATTTTCTTGCAAGTGCTTCAATCTTGAGCCGATTGTATTACCAAAAACAGCTACAAGACCACAAGCAAGCGCAACATCAGCAAAGATGGCGATAAGCAGTCCTTGCCTGATTCTCTCTCGCAAAATCTCCAACTTCTGAGGACTATTTTCTGAGATTTCACGCTCTTTTGTGACTAGAGACATCATGGTCTCAATCATTTCTTTGCTGTCTCGACGCGCTTGCAGTGTGATTTTTTTGCCTGACTCGACCGAGCCATCCAAATCTCCACTGATAGCCAGTTTTCGTGTACTGATCAGGCCATCACGAATAAACTCCAGGCGTTTTTCCACCGAAATTAAAGCATCATATTGGTCCGCGTCGCTGGCCACGACTTCTTTAAGTGACGTAATATTTGCTGTCGCCGTGTTCGCCATTTTGGCAATGTGTTTATAACCCTCATTGATTCTGCCTTCAGTAAGTGATTCACGAGCCTGAAGAATACCGTTATAAATGTCGAGACAAATTTGATTGGCTGTTTGCACAATAAAGCGCGATCGATCCGCACGCGCAGCTTCTGTCTCTGCCTCATTTTGGAGGGTGTACAAACTAGCAATAATCAACAACTGCAGACCGACCGGCAAAAGGACAATGATCAGACCTTGCTGGAGGATAGGCAGTCTCGAGAATGTTTTGATAGGCACAACTAAACTTTCTCTACTTCGAATTTGTAGCCAACGCCGTGAACCGTGCGAATAATTGATGTTTGACCGCTCGTATCCAATTTCTTACGAATGCGACTGACGCATGTGGTGATGGCCTCTGTGGTCGTATCCGACTCGGATGCCCAAATGCGGTTAAGCAGGGCTTCTGCGGTGAAAACCTGATTGGGATTTTTCATCAAAAATTCAAGTAACGCAAATTCCTTAGGAAGGAGTTTTACTTCTAAGCCCGCCTTGGTGGCTGAAAATGATGTAGGGTCAATCAGCACGTCCCGCCAGGTAAATTCCTTTTGTGTGACACTGCGACTGCGTCTGAGCAACGCTTTGACGCGTGCGCTCAATTCTTTTATATGAAACGGTTTTGTCAAATAATCGTCGGCACCAAGAGAGAAGCCTTGTTCTTTATTCTCAATGCGATCGCGCCCGGTCAACATCAAAATTGCGCTCTCACCGCCCCTGCTGCGGTATTCCTCACAGATCTCAAAACCGTTTTTCTTCGGTAAATCAATATCGATGACAAGTAAATCGTATTGGAAAGTCAAACTCTTATAGCTGCCTTCAGCACCGTCTTCAGCAATTTCCACCACATGATGCTCAAATTCCAACCAATCGGAAACCAATTTCCGAACAGCCGGATCATCTTCAATCAACAATATTTTTGCCAAATGCCGACACCAATAGCGCAAAAATCCCAGGATGCCCAATTATATATTTTGAAATGCCAGAAATTTGCAAGAATTCCGCCAGAACGTTGCAAAGTGATCCCGGTAATGTATTGGACATGAAGGCTGACGGATTTTTCGGAGAGCAAATCAAATGGCAATGACAAATTTTGAAAGAGCAGAAAAGCACCACGATAAAGTGAACAACGCACCGACGGGACTTATGAGCGCCATCGATGATGCCTGGAGCGCTAAGCAAGGCAGTTACCAGAAGACTGACACCACCAACGACAATCTTCCGGAAGTGACCTTGTGTTCGTCCAATCCTCAAATGGATAAATGGATTCGCAAAACTTATGGACCAATTGGCGGACCAATCGCCCAAGGCGCCGTCAATACGGCTGAAGCGTCAGAGCGCGCCGGAAAAGCCGTTGGCGACAAAATTCAGCACCTTCAAGATCAAGTGAGGCAGGGACTGGATGTTTTCACCTTCCCTTTTCGCAAAATTACAGGAGCGCTTGAGACGAAATAGGAGGCCCTTTCGTTTCGCAAGCACGAACATAGCGGTTTTTCTGAAGCCGACAGCCTGGAAAGGAGAGCTCTGCCGGCTCTCCTTTCTCTTTGTTAAGTGTCCTGAACCCATTTGAATACTAGCGATCTGGATTTCTGTATGATGCGCGCAGAGGAAATTCAGTTGTCTCCATTTTTGATTGCGCTCTTTTTCATTTTTGCTGCTGAGATGGGCGACAAAACTCAGCTTGTCGCTATGGCTTTTGCGACACGCTACAAGCCTTCAATAGTGCTTGCCGGTGTGACAGTTGCCACACTCGTAGTGCATCTACTTTCAGTATTTCTGGGCGAAGCGGCTGGCTGGCTATTGCCTGTTTGGGTGATTTCGGCTGCATCGGGACTTGCTTTTATCATCTTCGGCATCTGGACACTTCGGGGTGATTCGCTTGATGATGAAGAAACTAAAAGCAAGAATAATTTTGGTCCATTTTTGACAGTAGCCATCACATTCTTCCTTGCTGAGCTAGGCGACAAAACTATGCTCGCCACAGTCACAATAGCCAGTCAGCAACGCGACTTTATTCCCGTTTGGCTTGGCAGTACAGTTGGAATGGTATTAGCTGACGGCCTGGCCATTATTGTTGGGCAAGTATTGGGCAAGAAATTACCCGAGAAAACAATTCAATACTGTTCTGCCGCGATATTTATAATCACCGGAATTTTCACTCTCGTACAACCTTACATCAAACTGTAATCGCGCCTTTTTTAGATGTTTCACCATGATTGAAGAACACTTTTTTACATGTCCTTACTGTTGGGAGCAGATCTCAATGCTTCTCGATTATTCATCGGGAGGGCAGGCCTACGTTGAGGATTGCGAGGTTTGTTGCAACCCAATTTCCGTCAATTACGAAGCTGATGATGGCAATCTAACCGGCTTTTCTGCCGAACCTTTGCAACAATAGATCTTTCCTGTGCAACTCCTGTGCAAACGCGGTCAGAAAGGACCAATCAATTTAGATGATCAAACTTACTATCAACAATGTACCGACGCTCTTTATTAAAGCCTTTACGCAAGACGACATCGAAACAATCATGCAGTTTGTTAGACAAGCAGCAAGCTTCCACTCCGGCTCGGACAATACAATTTTATTCATCGACACACCTATCACCGCAGCCACTGTTGAGGCGGTTGAGAAGCTCAATAGAGAGCGCTTCAAAGTGGTCTTTCGCGACCATCATGGCATTGACGGCGAACCAAACAACGACCGTGAAAAACAAGTTGTCGTCAATTTGAAAAAACTCAATTCAATCTTAGGCAAAAATTGCAATGTTACAGTCCGCAGGCTTCATCCCGCTTGTAGCACTTTAGTGAAAGTCGGCGAATTTGAAGACGCTGTTGCAATTATCGCTGACCCTGATGCCGATGGTTTGACGGCCGCCATGAAAGCAGCTGGTGTCTACTATGAAGGACTTGATGATGACGCCGCTTTGCTTGACGGTGAGCCGCAATTACAAGTCACAGGAACTCCAATCAGCCAATTATTAGCTAAAGGTATCGCTGTCATTCCTTCTTACGATGCGTCACGACCGAAAGACAGAGAAATTGCCCAGCAAAAACTTTTCTCTGACTGGTTAAAAGCTGTCAGCGGAAATCAGGCGGCCAAAGATCGGCTTCAAGAGAAGGTTGCTGCCTATGATGAAGCGGTAAGAGTTTCACAGGAACTTGCAAAAACCGCTGAGTACGTGGCACCAGGGGTAGTACTGGTTGATGTGGCTGACAAAGCGCTTTACGATCCTGGAACACTCAACGCATTACTTGAATTAGATCCTGTTTGCAGAATTATGGTGATTCGCAAATCACTTGGTCCCATAGCGGCTTTGCACGGTATTCAATACAGTTTGGCGGTCGCAAAAGTTTGTCAGAAAGAGATAAATTTGCACGATCTTGTGCCAAAAGATGCGAAATCAGATCCAAAATTAGGCGTCATTTCAAACGTTTCCTTTCTTTTACACACCAACGAAGATGTTTGGATTAAGGAAGTATTGCCGCGTCTCAAACAAACTAGTCCGAGCCCAGTTTGCTAATTTCCTTCTTTAATAAGGCTTCTGCTTTTGTAGCCACTGTTCTGTCCGCGTGATAGCGAGCAGCATAGTGATCTATTTGCGCCTGAACAGCTCCAGGAGCCTTTAAAACGCCCTTCACAGTCACGTCTTTGTCGAACAAAGCTCCGAAAACATGAGCTTTATTGCCGGCTGCAACGGCGCCGCTTTGGCGCATCGCTGCATTCATATCGTTTTGCGAACTGATTCCCACACTAACGATTTTCTCGGCGGACAATTTGCCGACGACATCTGCACCCCTCAATCCGTTGGTCAAATCGCCATCTACAAAAGCTGCTTTGAAGTGCTTAAAGTCGAGCGCAACGCTGTGACCATCTGGCGCTATGCCGATCCCGGCTTTCAAATCTTGCGCGCCGGTCAACCAGGTGACTTTACTTCCCTGTCTCTCCAGCGTCTTCTTGATGGCGGCGCCAAAATAAGGACTGTCTTCGAAAAGTAATACTTCATCCTTGCTGTGTGCAAAAAATCTTGCCGCCGCACCGCGTCCATATATCAATGCTCCAGCCGCCAGAACCACGCCACCGGCAATCAGCGCGGTTTTACCGGGGTTTTCATACGCGTCTTTCCAGAGACTGGAAGTTTCAACCTCAGGCTCTATTTTGCCTGCGTGACGATCACCAACATTACGAAATGCGGCAGGTATCATCGACTCTAGAGGAGGCGGCGTGTCATTAGTCTGGTCGAAACCAGCCATAGAATTCTCCATTTCTTATTTTGAGGATGGAAACATCCTAGGCGGCAGGGAGATTAAAAACACTGGGGAATTTACGGCTGTGCGTAGGCTATACTTCCTGACTAAATTGTGAAAACTTACCCCTCACAAAGGGTTACAGATGAAATCGATCAAGAATTTCGCTCTTTCCAGTTTGCTCATCCTGGCTCAAGCGTTCAGCATCAATTCTTGCCTTGCTAACGAATTCCCTGGCACTGGTAGTAAGGATGCCTGGCAACAAGCATGGCAAATGAGTAATCAAGGCAATTCGCTATTGCAAGCTGGACAACACGCTCAGGGTTTTGAGCTGTTGCACAAAGCAATCGAGATTTATCCTGGTGACGCTGAACTTCTCTACAGCCTTGCCGGCGCTCACCAAGCGTACGCGCACATGACCACATCCGAAGTTGGAAAAGTAACTGAGCTGGAAAAGGCTGAGGTTTATCTGAAGCAAGCTGCCAAACTCAAGCCTTCTCAAGCCGAAGTTCTTATTCGCATGGCCAACATACAGTCGGAATTGAAAAAAGACTCGGAAAGTATTGCCAATCTACAAACTGTTTTAGCGATGACGACACTCGATGCGTCAGTGCGGCAAAAGACCGCGCAGGCTTTGCAGTATGTGCAATCGAAATCAAATTCAACACAACTTCCAAATACGCCTTCGACCGCGACTTCAACACAAGCTGTCACCGGATCGACGACGTCATTTAGTGAACAGCACTGGCAAACTTACACGGCACCCTCATCCCTGTTTAGTCTGCAATATCCTAATGGGTGGTCGATTTCAACAGATCCGAAAAGTGGAAAAATTGAAGCAAAAAATTCCAGCGGCGCCAATTTAGCAATTTTGCCGTTCTACACTTCCGAAAAATTAGGCAATACAACTGGATTTTTTACAGCACTTCTCAAATCGCTGGCACCACAAGAACAGTGGTCAAAACCCGAAACAGTAAGCACGGCATTAAGATCCTCATACATAAGCGCAAAAGAAAAAGCTGTAGCAGTGCTTGAAATTTTTCCAATCACAAATGGCACAGGGGGTAAAATTTGCGTTGCTAAATCTCCAATCGGTAACTCTGCTGTTCCTTTTGATGTATTTGGGAAAATGCTTACTAGTCTGCGTTTTAACACAGAGGCTATAGCTAGTGCTTCCAAGCCGGCTGCTACTTCTTCAAACTATGCAGCACCAAATCTAGTGGCAAAAAATAATGGCGATTCAGAAAGCTCCGAAAATTCTAACGGCTCTAAGTCAGATGTTGGTTCATCTGTTGTTGGTTCGTCAAATGCGGGCACGTCTCCTGCGAATCCAATATTTGGTAGCTATCAAATTTTCAACGATCCTAAAGAAAATGCTTTTTCCGTTGAAGTTCCTT
>JACMKL010000030.1 GCA_014380105.1 Candidatus Melainabacteria bacterium | reverse complement strand
TCCGCAATTCGCGCAACATATCCAGATGCGAAGATCACGATACTTGTTGAACCTCGCTCGGCTGGAATTGGCGTCATCACCGACTTGATTGACGAAGTCGTTACCTTTGACATCAAGAAACGCCCGCTTTATGGATCCGACATGGTTGATGTCTTGATGATTTTGCGTTCTGGCAGTTATGACATGGTGGTGTCGTCAGGCAGCTCACCAATGGTGTCTGCGCTACTTTTCTTGTCAGGAATTTTACGACGCATCGGATACGACTCAGGCAAATTAAGTCGTATGCTCCTCACTGAGCCCATGCCCTTAAACCGCTACCAGTACGCCGGTAAGATGTATCACGATTTGATTTTAAATTTGCCGGGCGCGGCTTCGGCACTGCCCGCGATACCACACATTAAAGCCGGGCAGCAAGAAAAAGACGCAATGGAGTCAGTTTTGTCGCGCCTCTGGAGCGACGCGGGTGATGCATCAAAATGCCGCAATCCAGACAGACAGCGCGTTCTTATTCACCCAGGCACAAGCCAGCTCGCCCTCACAAAGGGTTTAAACAAAACCTGGTCTGCCGAAAATTGGTGCAAGTTTGCCGAGGCGGTTAGCAAAGAACCGGGTGTGGACGTCATTCTCGCAGGTGGTCCTGACGACAAAGACGCGATCGCTGAAATCAAATCACTACTCAATCCAGGCAGCAAGGTCATTTCAACCTTCGGTCAGACAAAAAGCTTGCGCGATCTGGTCGGACTGATCGACATATGCGACTTGATAGTCTGTGTTGACTCAGCGCCGATGCACATCGCTGTTGCCCTGGATAAGCCAGTTGTAGCCTTGTTTGGACCAACTGACGAAGCAAAATTGCTGCCAACAGACAACCCGAAATTCGTCGCTTTGAGAAAAGAAAAACTCGGCGCTAACTCTGCGGAACAGCCTGCGATATCTTCTCACCCTCAGAAGGCGAGCTATCTGTACCCTGGCGCGCCAGCCGTTCAGCTTCCCGTAGAAATTGTCGTCCAGTCTGCTTTGGATCAATTGAAGCTAGCGACATCCCGAGATAGCTTGGTGGCAGCTCGTGCGGATTAGGTTCTGCGCCTTCACCCAGCACACCTGCTAAAGCTTCAACAAGTTTCGGATCAAATTGACGTCCGGCGCATTTCTTAAGCTCAGCCATTGCGCGCTCGTGCCCGATTGCTTTTCGGTAAGGACGGTCGCTCGTCATCGCATCGTATGCGTCGGCGACGAGGAGAATGCGTGCACCTAGAGGAATATCTTCGCCCGCCAGTTTTGACGGATAGCCGGAGCCGTCCATGAATTCGTGGTGGTGAAGTACAAAGCGTTTTGCCTTCTGCAAGCTCGGCAAATCACCGATGATTTGCGCGCTCTTGACCGGGTGTTCCGACATGATCTGTGTTTCTTCCGGCGTAAGTTTGGCGGGTTTCCACAAGATTGATTCAGGAACGCCAATTTTGCCGATGTCGTGCAAAACAGCGCCAAGTTCGAGGTCACGTAATTCTTCGTTGGTGAGACCGATGGTTTTGCCAATCAGGAGCGCGTATTGCGAGACCCGCAGACTATGCCCGGATGTGTAATCGCATTTGGCATCGAGCGCGTCAGCGAGTGCGCGGATGGTGCCGAGCGAAACTTCCTCCAGCTGGGAGAGAGCGCCGGTCAGTTCGACCACGAGTTGGGTGTTGCGCTGTTTCAAGTCATAAGCTTCAAGTGCGCGCTTGACTGTGAGCTTGAGCTCGTCCCTGTCCCAAGGTTTCGGCACATACTTGTAAACATGTCCGCTGTTGATAGCGTCGATGAGCGCCTGAACATCGGTGTATCCGGTCAAAAGAATGCGAATGGCGTCGGGGCGAATTGCCAGCGATTCTTTCAAAAGCTGGACGCCGGTCATCCCGGGCATGCGCTGGTCGGTGATGATCAAGCTAATGTCTTCGTGCTCTTTCAGCACCTTGAGAGCTTCTTGACCATTTAGCGCTTCGACAGTGTCGTACTCATCGCTCAGCACACGGCGCAGGAGGCGAACGTTCGCCTCTTCGTCATCCACTAACAATATCTTGTGACGCATTGCCATTACTCAAGTTTATATCAACTATGGACCATAATCAAAAATAGATTTTAATCCGGCTCCATTCCCGGTCCGAGAGCGGGCTCAAAGATGGAATCGATTTCACCGCGCCCTCTGACATTGGCTAAGTCTGCAGCGCTAGTGTAGATAGGAATTTCGAGCACAAAGCTGGTGCCCTCGCCCAGAGTCGAATTGCAAAAGATTTCGCCGCCGTGGCGCTGCATGATGGAGTGACAAATTGAAAGACCCAGCCCTGTGCCCTGTCCGACCGGCTTGGTGGTAAAAAACGGCTCGAAGATTTTGCTCTGCACATCAGGCGGAATGCCCGCGCCATTGTCGGCAATTGTCACTTTAATGCGGTTGTTGACCTCTTCGGTTCTTATAGTTACCAACGGCGTGGGTACTGACATTACCGCTTCTGCGGCATTCGAGAGGAGATTCATCCAGACCTGGTTGAGTTGCCCTGGATAACACAATATCGGGGGCAAGTCGGCGAAATCAGTCTCGAACGGAATTTTGTCGCGCCCGTAATACTGACTGAGAATTTTGAGCGTGCTCTCGATACCTTCCTTGAGTGAGCCCTCTTTCAATTCGGCTTCATCAAGGCGACTGAAACTTTTCAAATTCCTGATGATAAAGCGAATTCTCTCGGCGCCTTCATTCAAGTCGGCAATGATGTGGTCGAGGTCGGTGATCAGAAAGTCGTAGCGCATTTTATTTTTCAATTCGGCAACTTGCGGTTTGTTGTCACCGGTTAGATCGTCGAGCGAGCCGATTAGCTTTTTGAGGTCTTCGAAATATTCACGCAGATAGGGTAAATTGCCGTGCACGAAGTTGATCGGATTATTTAGCTCGTGCGCGATTCCAGCAACAAGACGACCTAGCGAAGCCATTTTTTCCTGGTGTATCAACTGTGATTGAATGGCGCGCAACTCCAAATTCTTGGCGTCGAGATTTAAATTCTTATTGAGTAAGTCATAGTTTTTTGCCGACAATTGCTCCACCAATTCGCCGTGTTCGACTGCAACAGCGACTTGCCCGGCGACTGATTTGACCAATTCTAATTCTTGCGGAGACCAGGAGCGGTGGGTGTCTTTGTCGGCGATCAGTATCACTCCTTTGGACTCGTCGCCATACATCATCGGCTGCACAATCAGAGAACTGACGTCAGAAAGATTTCCGGTTGTTTTAAAATTTTTGAATGCAGGATCTTTGACCGGGTCGAAGAAAAGAAAAGTTTTTACAAGCTTCCCATCACTAGCTTGTTTTTCGTAAGTTGATTTATTGAGGAGTACAAATTCGCAGAGGTCTCGGTCGAAACCTCCGGAGGATGCGCGTTGTGGGGAGATTTCCTGACCAGCAGCGTTTAGTTGCCGCGGAACTGTCACCTGCGCTTCGACGATCAGTGGTGGCGCAGTAATGTTGCGTGAGAGACAAACAATCGCACAATCGGGGGCACGCAGGGCTCTAGCTAATTCGTCTACGGCTGTGCCAAAAATTTGATTGAGATCAAGCGTGCTACGGAGAGCTGAATTGATTGAATTGATCAAAGTCTCTCGGCGAGCCTTATCTTCTAGCTCTGTCATCAATCGATTGTTATCGTCGAGCTGCTCGCGGAGGCGGTTTGCGCCTTGCTGTGCCACTCCGCTCATATACTGACAGAAGCGCGCCCATACAAAAGCAACCGCAACAAGCATAGTTGAGCGTGCCAGAATGCGACCCCACAGGCGGTGCGAATAAGCAGCAGCCAAACCAGCATCCGTTGGTTGTTCTACCAGGAAAGGCAAAAACGACGCATTCTCGACAAGAAGAAGAGAAGTATATGAAAGCGAGACGAATAGGGCTGTTGCGTAAATACCTTTACGATGAAACGTATAACTTGAAAGCAAAATTGGCAAAAGATAGAGAAGATAAACTTCAGATTCGACGCCACGAGTGAAGTGCACAAGCCCGGTCAAGCTAACCACGTCAAGCCCGAGTAGAATGGCGTTAATGCGATGCAAACGCGCATCGGTATTCACCATGCCGGTGTTTAACAAGCCGAGCAAAATCGCAGAATAAAAAACGACCATGAGAATGATGGCGACGACCGGATAGATTTCCAGCTCTTCGCGAGCAAGCCATGAAATACAAACTGCCACCACCAAACTGACGACTGAAAATGCCAGCCGGAAGTGAATGAGCTGTTCGGTCTTTATGTAGAGGTCATTGTCCTGGGGACTGCTGGTGATGATGTTCGCCATGCGC
>JACMKL010000246.1 GCA_014380105.1 Candidatus Melainabacteria bacterium | reverse complement strand
ATAGGGGGTGTTATGTTTCATCACCACAGGCGGTGCAGCATGTATTGAAAACCGTTCAGTAGTGCGAGTTTTGATGCATGTTGTGTCCGCGGGTCCAAGCCCGCGGCAACTCGCCCTATACCCTCCCCTATATTTGGGGGTGCCGCTAGCTTCGAATTTAGACAATTTCCTCACAATATCTGGTAGAAGCAATTCAAACTTGCAAAAGTATTACTTTTGTAATAAGCTGGTATTGCGATGGTAATACTGTTGGTTTTCGGGATGGGCGCTATGACTCTTACAGTGAAATTAGCTGAACAAGAGCATCAAAGGTTGGGAATAATTGCGGTTGCGATGAGGATCGGAAACCAGAGCGACGTAGTTCGAATGCTAATCAACGAAAAATTTGAGTCGTTGCAGGCTGAAAAAACGTTAGTTGAACGCAGGGGTGGGCATCCACAACACTTGCTCAATGGTGCTCCTAATCTCAGCGAACGCAGCAGCCGTAAATCAGCACTGTCCGAAAAATTGTCCGCTAAAGCTGCGCGTCGTGCTCTGTAGTGGCATTTACAGAAGCATTTATCGATGCAGGACCACTGGTTGCGTATTACAACAAAGGCGACAACTGGCATAAAACTGCTGAAAATTTTTTTGAAACATTTAAGGGCAAACTGATTACTTCTGAGCCAGTCGCAACGGAAGTGATGTGGCTACTTTCAGCGGACTGGCGTGTGCAGAACGAATTTTTAATGGATTTGCAGAAAGAACTTTTTCTTGTCGCATCTCTAACCGTTCCGGACTTTAGATACATTGCCGAGCTGAACGAAAAATATAAAGATCTTCCTGGCGATTTTGCTGACTTATCCATTGTTGCGCTCTCTCAGCGCTTCGAAGTATTTAATGTTGTTAGTCTGGATTCTGACTTCGATATTTATCGATCGTATGGCAAGAAAGCATTTCGGCAACTTTTTCCGAAACACGTATTACGAGCAAAATAAAAGACATACAAATAATCCCCGAAAAGCGCAGTCACGAAGTGAGGTGGGCGTCTCTCTTCGTGCCTGCGTTTATTGTGGAATATCGGCGACCTCGCGTGCACCTGGGGTGCAATCTCCGATTCTCCTCTACTTTCAATCCAACCCTTATAGTTCAGCATTTGTCTGACGCTAGATCCAAGCGCGAGAATTTACTCTCGCGCTCGATCTTGCGGCGAACTCTTGCTTGAGGCCAATTCGACTGACCTCCTGGCTGTTCTTAATTTATTACGCTGGCGGCAAACGCATACCCCTCGTCAGAGGGAGATGAAGAAAAATATTTCTTGTTTTGTTTTAGCTGTCTTCAAACTCAGGCTGTGTGCCACTCTTGCCTGCTGGAAATTCTTCAGTTTTATGAGACAAAGCAACTTTTGCTGTCACTAAAGCTCTTCTATAAAGCTCCAGCATGATTAACACAAATAGAATCGGCGATGCCAAATTTTTATTAGTCAGGACCAGAATTCCGTATAGATTAACAACAACCCAGCCTGACCAGAGAAGTGACTTTACTCGCATGTTGAGAGCTTCAGGCCATCTGACGGCGTATGCAAGGAAGGCAGCAGTCACGAATATCGTGTAGTCATAAAAGAAAACGTGCGGCACAATTATTGGTGTTGCAAAAATGGCAACAATTGCTGCCAGCGCCACTTTTTGATTGCCTGGTAAATTTGAGCGTAGAAGTTTGCTTGCGTAGAAAAGACCGATAGCTCCAAGAATTGCCGACATCGCATATACTGCCGGTTTAATAAGAGTGTGTTGGTCGACTGGAGTAAGCAATATAATTGCTCTCGGAAGGCTGGTCGCCATGTGCTGTGCGACACCGAATTTGAGATTGGAATAAACTGTTTCAGCTAGTTTGAGCGTCGTTAGCCACTGCCCGAACATCGAAGTTGAAAATAGTAGTATGTTTAATCCGACAACGCCTGTGATACCACAGGTGATACCAATTGCTGGTTTAAAGCGTTTTGCACTCGCCAGGGCTACAGTCATAATGAGGGCTGGGACAAAGAATTGCGGCTTGATTACACACAGAGACCAAAGCGCGCCAGCCGCCAGATCTTTCTGTTTCATCAAGAAATATAAGCCTGCTGCTAGTGGCAAAACGCCAAAAACTACGCTTACCTGTCCTATCCATACTGAGATGGCGAGCGGAATTAACGTAAGTGCAATCCATCCAGAAAGATAAGGACTACTTTCCTCGCCTTCATCTTTAGCTGCCGAAAAGATCAGAAGTGATGCACACACGAGTGCCGCGAGGGAGACAATTTGCCAGGCAAGCAGTGAATAACTCGGCTCTAGCAGGCTGAAAGGCGTAAAAATTCCTGCCACCATCGGCATATACATATATTCTGCTGTCGCGCGTGCCGGTAAAAGTGGCAATACTCTGTGAGCAGCTTTGTCGAAGTCTGTGTCACTAAATGTGGTTGCAGTTGCAGGCGGATAAAGCTCGGATGATTTGCCTTCACGCACCAAATGTCCAGCGGTGTGAAAGGTCATTAGATAGTCAGAGTTCTGATTGACTTTCGGCATCGTAATGTCCGTATAGACGAACAGAAAGAGGAGGATGCCTCCCCATGCCACTGCAATCTTAGCCAACGTTTGCTTCATAGCAAACAAGATAGCAGGCTGAGCCGTTTAATCCGGATCTTGATATCAAATTGCTGCGGTGTTTAAGCTCCGCGCATTTTTGTCTCCACTGTCTCTCGGTCTTTTCCGCCCTCACGAACGACGATAGTCCCTTTCTCTTTATCCGTAACAGTAGTTTTGAAGTCTCCATTTGCTTCAGTCTGGCTTTCGAAGCGCTCCTTCGGTGAATCCGTCACGCTGTTTGAAGAACCATCTGCAAATAAATTGCTGGTGCGGGTAGTTTTTGTGGTCGCGTCGAAGTTGCGAATGTGTACATCGCCGTTCGGGTCTTCTTGACGGAAGCTAGTGCTTCCATTCAGGCGCGTCGTATTGGTTGTTTTGGTACCATCTGGTCTTGTCTGTTCAACAGTCAGACCATATTTGTCGGCGGTTTCGACTTTCACCGGCTTGCCGTTCTCGTCGAATTGGGTAAGAGTTTGCACGTCAGGTGTACGAACCTCGGATGTTAATTGTTTACCTTGCTCGTTAAATGTATATCGTGCAGTTACTCCACCAGTGGAAAATTCGCGCGCTGAAAGACTGCCGTTTGGACGATATTCGGATACGTCTTTTTCGCTTGCGCTCTCAACGGTTTTTCTGGTCGGCTTGCCGTTTTCATCAAACTCCATGCGCGTTTTGCCGTTGCTGTCGGATGTTTCGACAGTGGCTAATTTTCCGTTTGGATGCGTGGTGACATCGGCGCGATCGGTTGTTGTCTTTGCCATATTGTCTTTGGTCGTTGGAGGAGTGAAATCAGTAGCGCCTCGCCCGCCGATACCGGCATCACCACCTGATGAGTCGCCTTTCTTTGCACTGTCTTCCTTAGATTCCGGCGTTGCTGCGCGCTCGCGAGAGGTCAGGTTAGCTTGTTGAAGTTGATCATCATCGAAGCCACTGAGCTGAGCAAGCAGAGCATCATTCGAGGTCAAATTCATCTGAGAAATCAGCTGATCGTTTGAAGCGATTGTTTCGGGAGTTACCGGATTGGTTTCAGCGCGAGTTGGCGAAACATCGAATGCTGGGGCAAAAGTTGTTGGTTCTGTGGAAGTATCTTTTACTTCAGGAGATGTGACGACATCATTTGTCTGCTGTGTGTCAGGTGAGGCCAAAGGAATTTCTCCCATAGAATCGTGCAGCCTTCAATCGGGTGATGAACGGTGCAGAAAGTAAGCGAAAAAAAGTGCGGAGGGGAATCCGTTCTTCTGATTTCGGTTGTTGGTAAGTGCAGAAACCTGCATCCTGGAAGATAGTTGACAAGGTGTGAACTGAGCGTGAATAGCGAAGTGGCGCGAATGTTCTCAAAACCTGTGAGGCGCCGCTCACAAAAGTTGAAAAGTGGTGCTTCTTCTTGGCAATTGCGTTTCGTTTTTTAGCGCCGGTCCTTCTGTCGAGTGCATTCTCCAATCTTTAACCGTTTCACTCAGCTCAGCTAACTGAGCTAAAGACTTAGTTCTTAAATCAAAAGCTTTTCCTGCAACTTGTTTCTAAACAACCGCGGAACATAAACTGCGAGTATCTCTTATCGTTTCTTTCAGACCCGTTTTCAATTACCTAAAACCCTGCTCCGCCCACTATTGCTGGCTTTTGACACCTGATGCAGGGTGATAAGAGAAACTTTTCCGCTTTGGCGCGTTGCCGGAGCTCTATAAAGCAACAACTGCTCTGTCGTCGGCACTGATTAACAGCTGCTTTGAGCAGTTTGCATTGCATGACTTTCATTCATCCATGGATTTGGTGCACCGCCTGGTGTGCCTCTTACCCATACGGTAAGGAGATTACCAATGACTACTGCTAACCCGAAAGCGCCTCCACCGCGATGGCGTCGCATTCTGACGCGCACTCTCAAAGTGAGCGCAATTACTACTCTCATCACTCTGGTCCTAGCCATGATGCTGGGTCTCCAGATTTTCCAGTATTACGCAGTCGACCCTGTGGTTTCTCCTAAGGAGATGTACCACCGCACCTGGCAGGCTGTTCGCGTCAATTATTTCGACCCCTCTCGGCTGAAAAACTGGGATGAGTGGGAGCACAAATTTGACGCTGAAATCAAAACTGACGAGGACGCCATCAAGTACGCGCGCATCATGCTCGCGTCAATCGGCGATCCCTACACGATTTTGCACGACGCTCCCGATGTGCAGAATTTGATCAACGAGGCCACT
>JACMKL010000245.1 GCA_014380105.1 Candidatus Melainabacteria bacterium | reverse complement strand
CTTCGCCCGCCGGAGACGGGGGAGAGAAATCAGAAGCGCCTGCAACAATTGAGCCACTGGAGGAAGGCTCAGCCCCTTCTGCACTGTCTCCACTGAGCGTGGGAAAATCATTGAATGCGCAAGCGGAGAGCCGTTTGAAAATATGTCCAACGACTCCTTCCGGTGGTCCCATGACACGGTTGCCTAGAGATGCTGCAGAGCCATCATCTTCTATACCAACTCCATCGTAGCCAACATCAAGCTGGATTAGACGTTCTCGTGTAAGAGTGGCTTCTGCAGTCATGCGGTACTTGTATGTCCGCGATATGCATTTGCCGTCTCGTCCCGTATAACCTGAGTAGTGGTCATCTTCAATTGCCCAGGTCATATGGCAGCCGCACTCCTCAAGCAGGAGTGCAGCATCCAAATTCTCCAGGCGCTGACTGTCGGAGAAGGCACCAACAACATTTTCCTCATTTTTCAAACGGTAGATGCGATTGATAATCGTGCCATTCTCATCTCTCAAGAATTGATAGAGTCTGACTCGATACGGCTTGGCGTCTGGCATACAGACGGTCTGCTCAATGTATAGATGCACACCGTCCAGACCTTCTAGACTGACACGCGTGGCGCGAATTGACACTGCTGCGTGCAGGTATGCCGCGCCTGAGATAAGGTCCTGATTGACCTGGTCGAGAGTAGAAAACAATCCGACCAGGCAATCAGTAAGTTGCACAATCTCACTGTCAACTTTCAAACTCGTAACCAATTTTGTCTGCATATCGTGTACCAAATTGTTGTGAAAATATTGACTGACGAAGTTTCCGAGAACTTTCGCTTTCGGAAACTGCGTAGAGAAGATCACTCGAGAGAAAAGCAGGTCGGATTTATGAGAGTCCAACCGCCTTCAGTCAGGTGATAACGATGCCCGTTGAATTCAAGCCGAAAAGCAAAACCCAGAAAAGTGGAGGCTTTTACGCAGCTTCTGAATCGACGATCATAAAGCTCATAAACCTTGGCGGCATCATCTAGGTGCTCGCGCAATTTTATTTGCAAAATGATAGTGCCCATGTCTGCGGCCGATACTACATCTGGACCATCGATGAGGACTTGAGCTTCTTGAATTGAGAAATTGACCAAATCGTGCACCGAACCGGTGAACTGATCGATTTGTCCTGATGCTGCCAGAATAGTCAACTTCTGCTTGATGGCTGGTCTGACTCTGTTCTCGTCTCCGACACACTTGTCTGCAATAACGCAGATGGCATGTGCAACGTCGGAGAAAGCGAAATCATTATCGAGAACCGAAGAAGTTCGATGCAAGGCGATCGCAAGACAGACTCTTCGCCTGATCGCGACATCCGCATTACATCTGCGTAGATAGTGGTTCGCAAGCTTTGCACCGGTCCGATGATGATTGTCAGCACCCGTCACACTGCCAATATCATGCAAATACGCAGATGCGAGCGTCGAGAGGATATCGGCATCGCTGAGTTGTAGTGGTGCCTTGGAAGCAATGTAAGCAACAATATCTGCCGCAACAGATTCGACTGCTTTTCCATGAGCTTCATCATGGCAAGTTTGCTCGGAGCGAGCGTTGTCACCAATCTGGAATAGTTCATGCAGATGGCTGTCGCCGTGCATACTTTCCAGAAATCGCCTGACTTCAGGCGAAAGAATACTTTCAGTCATTCGTTCAATGTCCATGCTAGTTGTTTGTCAATTACTGCCAACCGGTTCCTGCAAACTCTCTCCGCTAAAGCGAAGAACTAAGTCTCTGAATCGTGAGAAATTCGTTTTGAGATTTAGAGTGGTTTCCGGAAGAGAATGGATGGCAGTGATACGTTGAGGCTACAAAGTCCCAGCTGGCGAAAGCAAAGAGTCCTAACGAAATTCTCAAAGATTGCGCGAACGCAAAACCTAAAGCGATCTGCAAGCGCAAAAAGTCTCAGGTGAGCCTCAGGGTCAACTGCGTGACCATCTCACTCACGGTCGATTGCCAAATCGCAGGCCAGACAGATATCTCAGAGCCGTACTCGCGGAGCAACGCCAGAAATAAAACCTGTTAGTTTGAACCTATCGGGGATGTGCTAGGCAAAGTTTTGCAGAAACTCGAGTATCTTCTATGTTAGTGATTACTGTCTTTATTATTTTTTGAATTTTCAATCTAGGCCTCACTTCTACTCAACGCGAACGCTCCTTTACTGCTCTCTTGAAATTCCTTCGCAATCTCTTTGATGCGCAGTAGAAAGATGGTCAGGAGCGCAGGGTGTGGCTTAAGTACTTTGACTGCCTATCTGTTCTTCGGACAAGGTAGACGTTAACAGGTCAGCGCAGAATAGAGACGCATCGAAGTAAAAACGTCTGAAGACGCGCTCTCTAACTGAACTGTGCCTAGTATGTTCAGGACAGTCAATGGGGAGTGACAGCCTGAACATACACACAAGGAGGCTCGCATGTATTTCAACTATCCCCCACTGCTCTTGGGAATGGCAATTTCAGTGAGCTTATTCTTCTTGTTTTTGCTGTACGCCTTAGTCCGCAAAGACGAAGATGAAGACTGCCGTGAAAATTGCGAAAAGACCTGCAAGAGCGACTCCCAAAGAGAAAAAAGAGCTGACAGAGAATGAGCACTCCTGGAACGGACAGCTTCAAAGTTTCGATCTCGCAATCAACGATTTTCAATTGGAATGAAGAATAATGAAACTAAACTCTCTCGACTACATCGTAGCCGTCTTGTCTGGCGGTTTTTTACTCGGTGCGCTGTATCTAATGTGGCGCAACCTGTTCTCTTTCAATACTGAGCGCGAAAAAATCTGGTTCGTCAATGACAGCCAGCTACAGCTCTATGAAACAGTTTGGCGGCTCTTTCATGAAGGCAACAATCAGGCCGCCAAAGCGACCAGCGATCTCCTCACCGCAGACACCGAATTGCACCCGCGACTGTCCATGCGTGTCAATCACATTCTGGCTCTGATAGCAGTCGAGGAATCCGACCATGGGCTCGCCTTCGACCTCCTCCATGAAGCCCTGGACAAAGCAGAGAAGTATTCGGGTCCACTCGATCAACTTTTTTTGAGCAGCGCTTTAGCCGCAGTTTATTTCAAGATTGGTCAAATGGAAAGTGCCTACAAATACCTGGCGAGAGCTGCTGATCTCTTTGACGCTAATGGAGTACCGAACGGAGACCCCCAGTTTCGCAGCGAGGTAATCGCTCCAATACACCGCAATTTAGCGAATTTGTTGGAAGAAGCAGGGCAGTCAGATCTTTCCATCCAGCACTTAGAAAAGGCTATCGGCATTTGGAGCGAAACTGATACCACCTGGCTCTATGCAGCTAATGCAGAGCAAGATCTGCTTGCCATGCAACGCAGACTGATTGAAAAATTATTCACTGACGAAAGCGATGACACCTAAATTCAAAGCTGCTGCGCTAAGTTTCGCAACAGGATATCTTTTGCTCCTTGTGGTGCTAGAAATTTACCGGATGCCATACGGCCCAGCAATTTCTGTGCTGGTCGAAACACCGGTTTCGGGCTATTACTTGCTTGTGATGAGGCATCACATCAATTCCGAAACCGTTCCGGAATGGACAGACCTGCCGCAATGGAACTTCAAACGCCCAGCCCAACTGTTTCTCAGCGGACTTGCCCTCAATGCCATCATGTGCGCATACACTGCTCTGATGATAGTGATGTTGACGATAGTGGCTGCAGGTGTTTTTTCTGCCGCGCATATTGTCCACGGTCTATCACAATCAACAATTGTTGCTGACGCACTCTTAACAGCTGCCACAGCGCTAGCAACTCTGCCTCTGCTTTGGAGCTATGCATTCCTTCTACCACTAGCAATCGCCCGTTTTGCTCACACCAACAATTTCTTCGACGCATTTGATATTCCCTTTCTATTGAGACTGGCGACCCGGCGATCACGCTTGGCTGCTCTAGGAGCACTGATATTTCTGTCAGCCGTGGCCGTTAACATGCCACTCACAGTTCTGTCACCTCAGATATCTCCTCTCACAGAGCCGAGCATCGAATTCGTCAGCATCGTAGCTGCCGCAGTCATATATGGGAGAGCCTTCCGGCGGAAAGTCTGCGCTGATGAAAGAGGGGAAATTGACGCAAGTAGCTCAATCAAAGATGGCGCAACCGACGAACACACGCACAATGACTGCTTGGAATGCAAAAAATGCTTGAATGAAAACTGAAAAACGCTAGTCGCAAGAAGTATTCCAATTGCTCGTGCTGCTCAAGGGCGAATCTTGAAGGAAGACCGGCAGTCTCCTCCGTCAAACCGCCGTGTGAGCTAACACAGGTTCGAAGCTTGGCACGGGCGTTTCCGCAAACACAGCTGGACCGAAAAGAGCTGCAAAATCCTTTATCAAATACATCTTGACTCAAGCGGAAGTTAAGAAACAAAGTGAAAATTATGGACGCAGAACAAACAAGGCAGGCTTCTTCTCAGGTCCTGTCCATTCTTCTCAATGCAATCTATTTTGGTTTCTTCGGCTTGATGGCTTACAGCATCGTCATGTCGATTAGACAACAACGCAAGATGACAAAGACGCAAGCTTCCGGTGCCCGAAAGCTGCGCCCTGAAACAGGCAAAACTACGTTTAAAGACGTCGCCGGAATGGACGAAGTTGGTGAGGATTTAAAAGCACTGGTCGATGACATTCAAAATGCCGAAACTATCAAAAGATTAGGCGGCAAGCCACCGAAAGGAATTCTCCTGATTGGTCCTCCGGGAACAGGCAAAACCCTCCTCGCTCGAGCGATCGCAGGAGAAGCAGGGTTACCGTTTTTCAGTATCTCCGGCTCCGAGTTTGTAGAAATGTTTGTAGGCTTAGGCGCCTCGAGAGTAAGAGACCTCTTCAGCCAGGCGCGCAAAAATGCTCCGTGCATTGTTTTTATCGATGAAATCGACGCGATCGGTAAACAACGTGGCACCGGTATTGGTGGCGGGAACGATGAACGCGAGCAAACTCTCAACCAGCTTTTAACAGAAATGGATGGCTTCGAACCCTCCGACGGGATAATTATCATTGCCGCGACCAACCGCCCCGACACGCTTGATGCAGCATTGATGAGACCAGGCAGATTCGACGATATCCTTACAGTAGAAACACCCGACATTGAAGGACGTCGCCAAATTATCAAACTTTATGCAGATCAAGGACTGCTAAACCTAGATTGCGATCTTGAACTATTGGCAGCTAATACAGCTGGTTTTTCTGGAGCACAAATTGCAGCCATCTTCAAAACACACGCCCCTAAATTTGCCAAAAAACGAGGCGGAAAAGACGTCGCCAATATCAACAACGACGACCTCGACAAAGCGGTCTGGAAACTGGTGATTGGTGATTCTAAAGTGGGCAAATCAAGAAGACTATCGGATGATGTCAAACGTCTTCTGGCTGTGCATGAGGGTGGACACGCCATTGTCGCTCACTACTTATCCACAAAGAACATAGACTGGAAGTCCGCCTGGGGAGAGCCAGTCGTTAAAATCACCATTATTGGTGCCGGCAACGCAGGTGGATACACAGCAACACTGCCTAATGAAGCAGCCAGTTTTCCCACCAAAGAAAGTCTACGTGGACGCATCACAATGGCGCTGGCCGCCAATTGTGCAGAAGAAATCTTCCTGGGGACTACCACCACCGGAGCCTCAGAAGACTTCAAGCAGGCCTACGGACTGGCCAAGCAGATGGTCACCAAATTCGGAATGTCGAGCCTTGGTCCTATCTACGTTGGAGGAGACGACCAGACACCTTTTCTGGGCAGAACAATCGGCGCGGCGGAAGGATATGGACTTGGCGAAGAGTCAAGCAATCAAATCGATCACGAAATCAAAGCCATTCTTGATGAGTGCAAAGCACGAGCCGTTAAAATCCTCCAGGATCCCGTCTTGAAAAATTTCATGGAAGTAGTACTGGTTCCGCATTTGATTAGCAAAGAAACGATTCTCAAAGTTGAGTGGTCGGCATTGTGGACTGCGAACTGTCTTGATGTAAGTGTAGAGATCTAAACTCCGAAGCTCGACTTAGAATCTCGAACTTCATTTTTGGAAGACCAAAGACTTACCCGAGGTTGAACTAAGAGTGACTGCAGGAATCAATTCCCGCAGTCACCTTCCTCGCAGAATAGAATCAGAAAGAATCCAGAGTAAAGGTCTTCAAGTCTCTCTCGTCTGTAATTTTCTTATAGCCCAGAGGTGAAGCAAAAAAACTTGGAGGAAAATTGATCGGTTTTACGATGACAGTACCGATCACATTCTGAAAGCCTTGACCTGAGTCAACAATAGATAATTGCAGTGGAACACCAACACATTTGATACCTTTGGCTTCACCAGCCCCGGCGAGAGCCAATATTACTTTTACTGTGTAATCAGGGCAGTCAATATCGGACGAAACCAAAAGTTTTCCGGATGATTGACTACCTTGAAACATCAATGCAGAATGTTTGGCATATTTCGTCTTGCCACAATTAGTCCAGTGAAAATTCGAACTAATTCCGGTAGTCATAAGCAAAATTGCCGT
>JACMKL010000244.1 GCA_014380105.1 Candidatus Melainabacteria bacterium | reverse complement strand
TGGCTCAGCACATTGCCGACATCGCAGTCACACTTCAAGCCCGTCCCGGTCGCGAAGTGGTGGTCGTTTCCCTCGCGCGTGCAGGCACTCCCATCGGTGTGCTTCTCCACCGCGCTCTCGGAGTGCTCGGCAAACAGTCGAAGCACTACTGCGTCTCGATCATTCGTGACCGCGGCGTCGACTGGCAAGCGCTCGATTACATCTGCGCCAACCACCGCGGTGAAGACATCGTCTTCGTCGATGGCTGGACCGGCAAAGGCGTGATCACTCGCGAGCTGGCGGCGTCAGTCTCCGACTACAACCGCAGTCGCGGCACCTCCATCGACCCGGCACTGTGGGTGGTGGCAGACCTGGCTGGCTCGGCGACTGTCGGCGCCACCGAGGAAGACTATCTGATTCCGAACGCGGTCTTGAACGCGACCGTTTCCGGGCTGATCAGCCGCACGGTGCTGAGCACTCTCTATGTGGGCGAGGGCGACTTCCATGCCTGCGCTTACTACGAGGACAAGCTCGGCGAGGACCTTTCGCGGTTCTACGTCGACGAGCTCACTCCGCAGGTCATCACGGCGCTTGCCTTTGCTCAACTGACTGTCTGGTCGGAAGAGACGCGCCGCTCGCTCAACCAGGTCTCCAACGCCTTCGTCGAAGCGATGATGGCGCAGTTCGATGTTGAGCGCAACCACGTCAAACCTGGCGTTGGCGAATCCACGCGCGCGATGCTTCGTCGCGTTCCGGACCGCCTGCTTCTGAAGGACCCGTCTGCGCCTGATGTGCAGCACTTGATTCGCCTCGCTGACGAAAAGAACATCGTCGTCGAGCGCGTCGAAGACATGCCTTACCGGGCAGCCGTCATCATCAAGTCGGTGTCCAACGAGTAATCGAATGCCGGTCACAGACTGGCTTCACTCTCTTTCTCAGCTCAGTCAGAAACTAGGAGACATCAATATGTTGAACACGAGATCTCAGATTCATCTGGGTGCGAGCATGTACGTCCCAGCGACGCAGCCCCGCTCCGCCCTGGTCGCCATCGGCAACGGCGAGAAATATGACTTCCTGCGCTCGGTGATCTTCTGCTTGGAAGACGCTGTTCGTATCGACCAGCTGGAATCAGCCATCAACAATCTCCGCAAGGCGCTGCCCTTCATGGAGACCAATCGTGGCCCCATGCGCTTCATTCGCGTGCGCAACCCCGACATCCTCGGCAAGTGCCTCCGCATGAAGGGCATCCAGAACATCGACGGCTTCGTGCTGCCGAAGATCACTGCGGACAATCTGCAGTACTACCTCGCCCATCTCACCGAGCAGGACAGCTTCAAGTTGATGCCCACGCTCGAAACCAAGGAGGTCTTCAACTCCAAGGAAATGGGCAAGTTGCGTGATTTGCTGCTCAAGGATGAGCGTGCGCGCGATCGCATCCTCTGCCTGCGCATCGGCGGCAACGACCTGCTCCACTGCCTGAAGGTGCGTCGCAATCCGAAGCGCACCATTTACGACACCCCCGTCGGCGAAGTGATCAAGCGACTGGCCGGAGAGTTCATCCCCTTCGGCTTCGGGCTCTCCGCCCCGGTCTGCGAGTGCACCGACAATCCGGAAGTGCTCACAGAAGAGGTCGAACTCGATTTGATGCAGGGGCTGTTCGGCAAGACGGCCATTCATCCCACGCAGATTCAGCTGATCGAGAACGGCTTCCGTGTCGACCCTCGTGACCTGGAAGAAGCGCGCAAGATCATCCTGCCGGGTGCGCCTGCGGTCTTCAAAATGAACGGTCGGATGTGCGAGCCCACCACGCATACCCGCTGGGCGGTAGACATCATCACCCGCGCCGACATCTACGGTCAGCGCAGCTAGGTTGTGAGCAGGAGGTACTGGTGGAGAAATCTGCCAGTACCTTCAGTATCGCAACCGTAGAGATGCTATCTCAGTAATGAAAATTCTTTCAAAACTTTGCGCATCGCCCGCGGTGCGCTGAAAGGAGAATCTATGGCGACTATGACAACAATATCTCTGATCGACCTGGACGATTCCATTTTCCAGGCTGCGCGAAAGTGTCCTGTCGGTATCGCTCTCAGCGATGCTGCGGTGGATAAAAAGGGTGTTGCGCACTCTTTCTGTACGCCGAAGCAAATGGCGTTACTAGGACTTCTGACCGGCGGTGGCATTGTCGTCCCTGTTACAGCCAGAGAAACAGATGGCCTCAAGCGCGTCAAAATCCCTTTCACGAGCCATGCGATCACTTCTTTCGGAGCTGTAATTCTGACTCCGGAAGGATCGGTGGAGCCGGGTTGGGATGACGTGATGCGCCCTCTGTGCCAGGACGCAACCGCGGTACACCTCGAATGTCTCGACTTCATGACGAGAGAAGCCAGGCGATTGGGAATCGACTCGCGTTCCGAGCTGATCACTGACGTCGGTATGCCTCTCTACGTCAACACGAAGCACAACGACGGCAACGATTTCTCAGAGCTGACAAAGCTCCGAGACGCTCTTCTAGGCTGGATGCCAGATGGTTGGAAAATCCATTTCAACGCCAACAATCTGGCTCTCTTGCCTCCCCATCTCGGCAAGGAGCGAGCAGTGACGCATTACCTGCGTGAACTCGCTCCAGACCATTCGCTGGTTGTCGGTTTGGGAGATTCGTTCACAGACCTCGGTTTTATGGGTCTGTGCGATTTCGCTATCACCCCGACCAATAGTCAAATCTTCGCCGGCTTCTTGAGCGGCATAACGGCGCCTTACAAGGCCTGACCTGAGAAAGGATGAATATGAAAACCACAATCTGGCTACACAGCCACTTTAACCTCATCGAACTGCTTCGCGCAGAAGACGTGGCGGGCGAATTTCGCATCATCGGCTCCTATCACAGCCGCAAATATCCGGAGGCGCTCCTGGCGGACGTCTACCACATCGAGCCCGCCGGTCTCAGCGAGAGCGACTACGTCGAATGGGCGCTCGAATTCGTTGCCCGCCATGGTGTCGACGTCTTCGTGATCGGTCGCAAGTTGGCAGCCCTGGCGCATGCCGACGAGCGATTCCGGGCTCTCGGCTGCAAGCTCATCTCGGCTTGCGACGGCGCGACCCATGAGCTGCTCAACAACAAGGTGGAGTGCTACAACACCATCACCGACGGGTTGGTGCCGCTTCCCGCCTACCAGGTCGCTGACGACCCTGAGGCATTCGAGCAGGCAGTGCTTGCTCTTTCAGCCACACAGCCGGTCGTCTGCTTCAAACCAACCGAGAGCATTTTCGGCTTCGGTTTCCGCATCATCGAGACGGCTGAAAATGCACCGCTCCTGGTCGGCGTCCCGCGCGAACTGGTCACAACCTTCGAAGGTGCGCTCGAGTACGTGCAACGCGGCGAATCTTTCGACCAGCAAATGGTGATGGAATATCTGCCCGGGCAAGAAACTTCTGTCGACTGCCTGTCAGTAGACGGCAAGCTCATTCGAGCCGTCGTCCGCGGCAAGAACGCTGATGGCTCGCGCGTTCTCCTCGATCGTCCACTGTTCGTCGAATATGCTCGTCGGCTGACCGAGAAGTTCAAGCTGACCAGCCTCTATAACGTTCAGTTTCGCGAGAAGGGCGATGGCAGTCCTGTCCTTCTCGAAATCAACAGCCGTATGTCCGGCGGCACCAACATGTCGTGCATGTCCGGTCTGACACTGCCGTACTGGGGCATCAAGCTCGCCCTGGGCACTGCAAGTGAGGCTGAAATCCCTCACGGCAGGACGGGCATCCGGGTCGCCGAACTGCGGAGAGCTGTCGTACTGCCGTAATTGTCGACTACGAAAGTCGACTAACCCGGAGGCTTCTCACGCGAAAACGCGGAGTCGTCCTCAACCTTGCAAAGGTCAACACCAATGTCCCTCACCCTGATCGCCGCTTTGATCGTCGCCTTGCCAGTGCTGGCTCTTGCCACCGCAGGCATCTATGCCACCATGCGCGCCATTCCGGATTCCGTCGCCGGTTTGTATCGCATGCACATCTACGCGCCACCGGCGGCCCTCTTCATCGGCTTCGCCTGCTTCATTCTGATGATCGCGCCTCTCGCCGGCATCCGTCCTGCCGACACGCTCAACATGAGCATCTCGGCTGGGCTGGCTGTCGTTTTCGCTGTGGTCGGCTGGATTTCGATCAAGCGCAACGGCTACGCCACCTTCAATCGCTGACTTATCTGCGACACCGCGCTCAGGCTCGGTGTCGCTTCCATGAGAACAACAATTCATCTCCGTAGACCACGGAGTAAGGAGCTACAAACATGTCCGAACAGAAGATTCAGATGGACCCGCGCTTTCTGCGCCTCAAGGGTTTCGCAACTCGCCTGGAAGCCATGGGCGAAGACGGCATCAAGTTCATCCAGTCGCCCAAGCTGGTTGTCGCCGGCGAGGCACTTCTTGCCTGTGGCCTCGCCCGACAAGCAGGCGAAGTGATCGAGACCGCCTGTCAGAATCTCGGTTTCCGCGCCGCCGCACTCGCGCAAGAACTGCCCGAGGACGAAAGTGAGATCGCCGAAATCGTCTCCCAGCTCGCGACCGCCGCCAAGGCAATGGCCGCGACCCTGATGAGAACTTCCGGCATCAACGCAGAGGCAGCCGAGAAGTACATGCCGGCTTTCGTCGACGAGCTGAGCGACGTCGCCGAAGACCTGCTCAAGCGCGCGGAGAAGCACTTCGCAGCCGCCCGTGTCGCCGATCTCGAGGCGCTGCCGCAAGCCGACGGGGACGACGGACAGACGTCCGAAACATCCGCCGCCGAATAACGGCCACAGCCTGAATTCCCCGAGGGGAGTGCCACCAAAAATGGTGCTCCTCTCGAAGGAAAATTTAGTTTGGCATGCATGGATCTGAGCGAAAGCTCTTCCCTGCATGCTTTTTAGCCGCTGTTTATGACATCCTATAGTACTAAAATCTTTAGAGTTAGAGTTAGAGTTAGAATTTGAATTTGAATTTGTCTTATTTCTCGCACCAGATCAGAAGCGAAATCGCGCCAGGCGCTTTGCCATTTACAATAAATTCGTGTTCTGAGACGACGGCTACATCGGCTACAGTCGGGTCACTGACAGAGACGCGCAGTAATTTCTTCTTTGTTCTGAAACAGCGTGAGCGGGCAGCAGTAATGTCGAGTTGCATCGACTTCTGAACTTCTCTTATTTCCACCGGCGCCTCAGCGCTCTTTGAAATTTCACGTGCAACCGGCTTGGCGTCAGTGTTATTTGCCGCCGCGCCTTCTGCTTTCACAGAAAAAGGTGAAGTGAAGAAGCAGAGTGTTTGGGCGAAACAGCAAAGAGCCAGAAGAGCGCGCTTGGACATCAGAGAGTACCTGAAAGCTACTTACTAAGCCTAACACGCAATCTGATCAGCGACACAGTTTCGAATCATCTACTGGCGTTCTTCGTCTTCGTTGCAGCCTCAGCAATTCTCTTCTTGTAATAACTAATTTTGGTAAGAAGTGCCTGATCGTGCGGTTTCTGTTTCTGGGCTAGAGTTTGACATTCACGTCTGACTTTCTCCGCGCTCGCAAAATCATGCTGTTTCAGCATTACACGAATAACATTCAGTCGTGTGCTTATCGAGATACTGTCAGTCTTTCCAAAAACTGCGTCACGGACTTCAACCGCTCGCCCAAAATTTTCGTTAGCGTCTTTATAGTGCATCATCTTTTCGTTGGCTTCAGCAATCAAAGCATAGGTGGTAGCAACATCGGCATGATGAGGACCTAACTGCTTTAGCCTGATTGCCAGCATTCGATTCAAATAAGGCACAGTATCGGCGCACTTTCCATCTACACAAGTAACACGCACGACATTGCTGAGTGACAGCAATAAGCGCGGATCGTCTTTGTCCCAGCGTTTTTCGTTAATCGCTAAAATTTTTCCATACACTTCCTGAGCGTGTCCCCACTCACGACGATCAGAATATTTACGAGCTTCATGCTCAAGCCTCTCAACTGAGACAGCAAGCGGTTGTCCAATGGATTTAGAGGCGAGGGTCAGACCGCTCAATATCATGAGCAAACTCAAAATTGTGACGAGCTTGCTCATTTCTTTACTGCATCAACTGTTTCTTTCTGTTGCGCCAGGAGAGCCTTCTCAATCGCTTGCACATAAGATTCTTTCGGTTTCGCTCCCAGAATTTCTTTTATTTTTTTACGGGTCGAAGTAAATACTCCAACAGCTGGATACCAGTCTTCCGTATCATCCAAAAACCTCGAAATTTTGAGTTGCTTGGCGGTTTTTTTAGACTCTACAATCACGTCTTTTGAAACATCGAGTTCGACAAATTTGACCTTATCTGAATACTCACTCTTCAATTGTTTGAATATTGGTCTTACCGCATCACACGATATGCGGCACGATTTGTCAAAAACAAAAACGACAAGTACACGCAATTCTTGTTCTAACTCGCTTTCATCAGTGAGCCCAGATTGAGGCGCAACTAAGCCTGCGCACAATATAGCCACGGCGCAAAATAATTTGGCGAAAGTCGAGCCGGAAAGAACACGCATCGTCACACATCCTGTCAAAAACTGCCCTGACTTAAGAATATCAAATTCGCAGTCAATAAGACGATTTCAAGAATTGTTCGCCCACCCCAAAATAGTCATAATTACAACTTAAAGTATCCCATGCGTAACTACTCATCAGCAAACTCTCCGATATGGCTCAACGGGAAAAAACATTTCTCTCTATTGCTGCAATTGTCTGGCTTTTCATAACCGGAAGCCCAGCCCGCCCGCAAGGTTGAGCGCGTAGCTTAATCGTGCCGGGTGCACCAGCAAGAGAATCAGACCTCAAACCAGGACATTTTTCTCTGTCTGTGGGCTACCGAAACGCGTCTGCCAATCAGTACTTTTTAAATAGCAAAGTTTTCACGAGAGAAAATCAACTAGAGAAACCGTCTCGTGTCTGGAATACTCTAGACGTGACAGGAACATACCAAGCCACCAAACGTGTCAATCTGGCTTTGACACTGCCAGTAGTGCTAAACAAAATGAGTTTCTTGGAGCCAGGCAACGGTAGCCCCATTGAACTACAACAGCGCCTATACGGCTCTTCGGTAGGTGACATTCTCCTGGTTGGAAGAAGTTGGGTCCTCGATCCAGAGCGTAAAATTAAAGGCAATGTCATGCTTGGCACGGGGCTGAAATTCCCGACAGGCAATTTTAGACAACAAGGCACATATGCAGATAGCACGGGCACCATCCGCACGCGCAAAGCAATTCCACTGACGATTATGCCTGGTGACGGCGGTTTAGGAATACTGTTTGAAGGACTGGCCTACCGCCAGGTCAATTTCCCACTGCGCAGCTCTACACTATTTGCATACGGCAATTACATGGTCACGCCTCGCAATACGACCAACACGCCTTCGCAAGTTCAAACCACTCTTAATCCCATTTTTCTCGTCAATCCAGCTTCACAGACTGCTTTCCTGAACACTGTTCCAGACACATTTTCAGTTAGAACTGGATATTTATTCGGTGTGCCAAAAGCGAAAAGTCGTTGGCTAAAAGGACTAAATTTTCAGATCGGATATCGTTTTGAAGGCAGCCCCGTGCGCGATCTCTTCGGACGTTCTGATGGCTTTCGACAACCTGGTTATTTCATGGCTGTAGAGCCCGGAATTTTTTACAAGTATAAGAGGCACCTGGTTTCGTGCACAGTTCCAATTTCGTTTTTGCGTGTAGCGCAAGCGGATATTGCGCAAAAAAACGGTTCACCAGATGAGCGCACGACAGCATTTTCACCTGCTTCAGTGAATTTGCGCTACACCTACGCATACTAACTTTAGGCAGCTAAAGTGGACTAGCGGTTTGGCTTTTGCGGCAGAGAAGCACAACCAAACCAAAATTCTTTAATCGTCCTGGTCATTGACACTAAGTCAGCGAATAAACTGGGCTTTTTCAAATAAGCATTTACGCCGGACGCGTAGCTGCTATCAACATCTTCTTCCAATTCAGAAGAGGTCATGATGATGACTGGAATATCTCTCAAAGTAGGATCAGATTTTATCTCTTGCAAGGTTTGTCTTCCATCCTTGCCAGGCATATTTAAGTCGAGAAAAATCAGCGAAGGTCTATTTAAAGCGCGGTCTTCTTGTCTGCGCAAATAATCCAACAATTGTTGACCACTGGAGACTGAATCCAACTCACAGTTTATGGCCGTTCTTTCAAATGCCTCACGCATTAAATCGACAGCCGACTCATCATCGTCTGCAATAACCACTCTAAATAAACTTGAATCTGTCACGACAGTAATTATTTCTGAGGCCACCATTATTTACCAGCATTTCACAAGAGTACGTTCAAAACATATCCCCCGAAAGTGGGAACGTGCCTTAAAAGTCGAAATTTATGCGCAGCACGACGAATTGAAATACTCTTTTCAGTTACTGCCTGCAACATTGGCAGCAAAATTCAACTCATCCGGAATCGTAAAATAGAATGTCGCGCCTTCACCTTCCAACGATTCTGCCCAAATTTTTCCTCCATGTCGCTCGACGATTCGTTTACAGACAGCTAGTCCCAGACCCGTTCCGGGGAAATCATCTCGTCCGTGCAACCTCTGGAAAATCAAAAATATGCGATCTTGAAATTGCATATCAAAGCCCATGCCATTGTCACGCACATAGAACATCCAACCGGCTCGAGTGCGATTGGCAGCAATTTCGATTTTCGGCGAACCTTCCTTGCGAAACTTGATTCCATTCTGAACAAGATTTTGAAAGAGTTGCGACATTTGAGTTCCATCAGCATAGATCTGGGGCAGATTTTGTCTCTCAACAGTGGCACCCGACTCGTTAATTACTACTTTCAAATCGATCAGTACTTTGCCAACCACATCATTTATATTGACCTGCTGGGGGGAGAACGATTTACTGCCCAATTTTGCATATGTTAGAAGCCCCGAAATTAGAGCATCCATGCGCGTCGAACTATCAATTACCGTTTTCCAATATTTAATTGCTTTTTCGTCAAGTTTCCCTTCGAGGCGTTCACCTAAAAGCGACATGTAGTTGGAGATCGTTCGCAATGGTTCTTTTAAATCGTGAGCAGCAACATAGGCAAACTGCTTCAGCTCGGAATTAGAAAGTTCAAGATTTTCCAGAGCATTAGTGCGCTCCAATTCTTTCTCCTGCAAGGTTTGCGCCATACTATTAAATGCACGAGCGAGGACCCCCACTTCGTCCGTACGACCGTCATCCGCCACGATTTCGGTGTGACGACTTTCTTCCAACTGCTTGGCGGCAATAGTAAGCTTTGCCAGGGGATTAATAGTGAGTTGCGACAGTGCGACAACCAGAACTAAGGACCCGGCGACACCCACTGCGCAGACAAACCACAGAAAGCCAATTGAATTCTGAACAGCTTGCTTTGAGGCAAGAGTTTGATGTTTTGCATACCTGTTAGTGAGATCTTTCAACTCAACAGATAGACTTTCCATTTCGTTGATATTTTCCCTTTCGTCGCGAAGGACTTGGCTCTTCTCGTCTGCGTCGCCGCGACCATAGGCAGTCGGTATCAAGACCTCCTTGATGCGGGTGTTGAACCGTTTTAATCGTCTGTCGATAGAGATGAGCAACTCACTCATTTCTCTGTCTTTTTCAAATAGATCAGTTAACTGATTTACTATTTCGGCGTTTTCTTGAACAATCGATTCTATCTCTTTTATCGCTTTATCTTTGCCCGTTGGATCATCCACCAGGATGAGCATTTGTACGCCAGATTTTAAGCGTCGAATATTGACGCCGAGCGTCGTCATACCTTCAGTGGCGGGAATGTCC
>JACMKL010000243.1 GCA_014380105.1 Candidatus Melainabacteria bacterium | reverse complement strand
TCTGCAGGAAACGCTCGTAGGCATCGCGGCTCTCGATGTGATCGCGAGGCGTAGCCGGCCCACAGCTGCGAGTCGGCACCACGGTCGCAGCACGAGCGCGCTCCAGAGCGTAGTCGAGCTGGTACTGGGCGACGACTGCCGCGGTATGCAGCTCCTCGTCTCCGCCGACCGCGTCATCCTGACAGCGAGCGTCCAGGACGAGCAGCTGGTGGATGAGGTCGAGTGCCTGCTCGCGGCACTCGTGAAAGCGATTTGTGTACGAAGGCATAACTAGAACTCCATTGAGGTGTGAGTGGAAAACGCAGGAGAGAGAGAAAATTTCTCTCTCTCCTGCGGCAAATGGTTTACGCTGATGCATCAGCCAGGGCGACTACAGTCCGAGCCAGCTGCGTAGTTTCTTCAACCACAGCCTTTGAGGTTTTTGCACCGGAATTCTCGTCACGACCGCCGTGACATTGTCCGAGGCACCGGCTTTGAGTGCTTCTTCAATGAGAGCCGCGCAGATGTCTTGAACCTTCGACTGTGCGCTGAGGTGCTTTTGTAGCACCGCCGACGATACCGAGTTGTTCAGTCCGTCGCTGCAGCAAAGAACAACGTCTCCTTCCGAAACAGGCGACTCCAGGTAATCCGGCTCGGCTTTGTCCACCCCGAGCGAACGGGTGATAACGTGCGAGCCGCGCCCCGACGTGTTGGCACGCAGTTCTGCTTTCGACAGATGACCGCACTTAAACAACTCATAATTGAGAGTGTGGTCGTCTGTGAGTTGAAGAAGTTTTCCACGGCCTGCGATGTAGACTCGACTGTCTCCGACCCAGGCGACGTGCAAGCTGTGTGCCCCCACGAAGACCAGGGTCAACGTGGTGCCCATGCGATCACGCCCCGTGGCGCCGTTGTTGAGGGCGTGGATATCTGCGTTGGCCTCTTTGATCATGCTCAAGAGCAAGGTCTTGAGCATCTGCGCCTGCAGTGCCGGCTCGACTCTGCTGAGCGCGTTGAGGTCGAACTGGTCGAGCAGGCGACTGACTGTTGAGACAGCTTGGGCACTAGCTTGATCGCCGCCGGCGTGTCCGCCCATGCCGTCCGCGACCACGATCAGTTGGCCGTCAGCAAGGATGCTGAAAACATCTTCGTTGTTTTCACGCCCGCCGATGTGAGAGAAACCGACGACTTCGCAATTGCGATTATTCATGATTGTCCTTTTCATTGCAGCAGAGTTTCGCTGCTGAAGCTTTGAATGAAAAATTACCTGGAAGGTCGAAAACAATGCGTTTTGCTCACCGAACTTGCCGAATTCGCTCCATCTCGAGTTGATGGCGTTGCAGCTCTTCTTGAAGGCGAAGGCTGTGCTGTTTGTGCTCTTCTTCAGCTTGAAGCCGTTCTTGCTCTTCTTGAGCCTGGCTTTTCGGAACGAATCCCAATTCGTAGGGATTGAGATTCGATTGATAGGCTGGCACTGGCGCAGGAGCAGGAGCTCCCAAACGCGGGTAAGTGGCAACGGGGTAGAACGGCTCGACCGGAACGTATGTTCGGACCGGCAGTTGCGAAGAAAACGGCGGGTAGACCGGATAGTTGAAACGCTGAGGAGGATAGTAAGGCACCGCATACGGTGCACGCGGCTGGTACGGGTATCCACGCTGGTTGCCGTACGCAGGCGGGAAATACTGCGGACGCGGTCCATATAGCGGTGAGCGATAGTGTTGATTTCGGTTCGGATAATATCCGCTGCCGAAATTTACGCCGACGCCGCCGCGACCGATGGTAATGCCGAGCCCGGTGCCGAAGGTGTTTCCATAACTGTTTCCGTAACTCCGTCCGAGATTACTGCCGTAACCGCCGTAGCCGCCGTAGCCGAATTGCCCACCACGTCCGAAAGGCTGTTGGGCTTGAACGGGTGCAGTCGTGTTGAAAATGCCCATCATGAGCATCAAGCTCACGAAGCTGAGGAAGGCGAATTTTCGCAAATTCATAAAAGTACCCTGTACATTCTTTTTCTTGAGACTGAAAAACAGACCGCCGCACTAACGCAGTGCATTTTGGATTGCGGTCGTAAAACTGGTCGATTCTGAAAGGGCGTGCTGGGGTGCGCGTTCAGGTGGGAGAGAGCTGTAAGGTCTTAGAGATTGAAGTCTTTAGCTCAGTAGAGGTTCCTTTTGGGAAGTGAAAAAAAATGGTTATATCTATGGCTAACGAAACCACACTACCGGCTGCAAGGCGTTTGAGAAAATGTGTTGGAAAGCTTGTGATTAACTGCTTCCTACCTGCATATCTCAGCTAGTCAAGATGATTCAGCCGCGAAAACTTTTACCCTACATTAATTGGGCGTTTTAATAATTCAAGAAAAAACGGCGATAAGTCAGTTGCCGTCAAAGTACTCGTCGCAAATAGCGCTCTATCAGTTCGGAACTTGGAGATGGGCATCTGATGTCAGTTTTTTCCAATGCTTTTTTAGTGTTGCTGCAATCAAATTTGATGTCGGTTGCCTGAAACAGATCCATTGTGCGAAAGCGCGTAAAGCTTTCCTTGCTTCCCAATGTGCGGCACAATGCCAGCAAAGCCGCTGATTCGGCGGCACTTAGTTTGGTCGTTTTATCCTTTAGCGATTCTAAAAACTCTTTACTTGTTAGCGTTTCTATTTTGAATCCAACTGCTCTAATTGCGTCGACCAGTTCTTCAAGAGATAAACTAGATTCGTTGGCGATGTGATAAGTGTTGCACTGACCAGCTTTTATGTCTTGTAATGCGATTTCAATCATTGCTGAGGCGGCAAAATCGACCGGTGTCACATCGACCTTTATCTCAGATTTTGTTTCGGGAACGCTCTTCAGTGTGCTGATGCCGCGAGCAAACATCAATAAGAAGTCGTCCTTTGCAGAACGCCCGGTTTTGCTGTCACCAGTCAATAATCCCAGTCGATAAAAAGAAATCGGACCGGCGCTCAGGTCAGCATTTCGCAAAACCAGTTCTGCGGCAAATTTAGTTTGTGCATAGCCACCGTAGACATCGAATTCTTTCTCTAGAAGGTCTGTTTCACGCGCCACACCAGTATTTCTGTTGGTCGCCACAAACACTGAAAGCGTGGATGCATAATGCAAGTATTTCTTTCGTCCTGTTCTGCATAATTTCAAGATTTCGCTGGTGCCGCCTACATTTGCTTCTCTAAGCGCGTAGTAGTCTTTGATCATATTTACGACCGCGGCACCGTGAAAAACAGTATCGATAGATTTTGAAAGTTCATTCCAGATTGTAATATCTAGTCCCAGTCGGGGTTTTTCAATATCACCAATAACGGGAGTTATACGCTTAAGATCTTCTTTTCGAAGAATACTGCCGTGCTGGAGGAGCGCGTGTTGAATTCTTTCCATAGCGGCACCACCGTTGTTAGCCCGCACGAGGCAGTAGAGATGCGCTTCTGTGCGAAAGAGCAGCTCTTCCAGTAACCTCGCACCGAGAAAGCCGGTTGCACCGGTGAGAAAAATCTTTCGCGGCGCTGTCTCTAAAGTAGATTCAAAATTATTTTCTGAAATTGTTTCTGGTTCTGCTCGCAATTGGATGTCCGATCTCAGAAAGTCGCTTGTGAGCACATTGTCAGTGCCTGACTCTGAGTGGTTTTTAGACGTGCTCAGATTGCTTCTTTCGATAGCCTCTGATAATTCTGCAATTGTGGGATTACAGGCAAGCAAGTCCGGACTGAAGGTCAATCCGCGCACGTGCCCGGCAACGACAGCTTCTACAACATTGAGAGAATCCCCTCCCAGTGCGTAGAAATCATCGTGTATGCTGACGGACTCGACTCCGAAAACATTCTGCCAAACTTCTTGTAGCGTTTTTTCGGTTTCGGTCGATGCTGGTGTTTTGCCTTCCGCTGCTACTTCTGCTTGTCTTGTGGCTTTAAGGGCAATTGTGCGCAACCCGGATAAGTCGACTTTGCCCGTCAATGTCATTGGCAATGTTTCTGAAAATTCAAATATTTGTGGAACCATCCATGGTGGCAGGGCTTTAGCCAGAAGTTTTTTTATTGATTCCGCTGTTAGTTCTTTTCCGGCATGCGGTTGTACGAATGCAACTAGCTTATCGCCAGCAAACCCCTCACGCAGTGGTCGTTTTATGACTGCGACTTTGGCCACATCCGGATGCTGTGCGATACGTGATTCAATTTCTTCCGGCTCGACAAGCATGCCTCGAAGCTTAAACTGGCGGTCTACACGTCCGAGAAACTGAATTTCGCCATCCTCGCATCTCATCACTAAATCGCCGGTGCGGTAGAGTCTTTCCCCATTGTGCTCAACAAATTTCTTGGCAGTTAGCTCTGGCTCGTCGATATAACCACGCGCCACTGCAATACCACCAATGTACAGTTCAGCAGGGACATTGATAGCTACTTCTTTGAGACTTTCGTCAAAAATATAGTAATTGGTATTTGGTATAGGCTTGCCAATTAGTGGTCGGTCCCAGGTTTTGGGATCGCAAGCGCCGAGGCTGCTGCACACAGTGGTTTCTGTTGGTCCGTAAACATTGACGACTAAGAACTTTTCTGCCCAGCGCCGCACTATATCTGGTGCGCAGGCTTCGCCGCCGATGATGATGGTTTTCAGTGAAACTGGCATTTCATCAATGTTGATCGTTCGCAGTAATGATGGTGGCACATCCATGTGAGTGATGCTGCGCTCGGTAATTAGAGGTGCAAATTGTGGACCAGGCTGTAACAATCCTTGAGGCTCAATTATCAGTGTAGCGCCCGCCAGTAGCGCTGTTCCAATGTCTGAAACCGATGCATCAAAATTGGTAGACAGAAAAAAGAGGCATTTGCTCTCCGGTTTTATAGAGAAAGCTTCTATTTGCGCATCAAGAAAATTCACGATACCGGCATGATTTACCATTACGCCTTTTGGGCGCCCGGTTGATCCGCTTGTGTAAATGACGTAGGCAAGCCGTTCTGGCGGGATAGGGTCGAATTCATCTTCGTCCAGACGCTCTAGAGTCTCATCTGAATTGTCGCTCCAATCGTCATCAACTTTGATCAGATTGATGCCCAGTCCCTTGAATACGCCGCCCTCTGATTCTTTGACCAACACAGCGCGCATGCCGGACTGATTGATGATGAATTGAGCTCTTTCTTTCGGCAGTGCCGGATCAAGTGGAACAAATGCTGCGCCAGCTACCCAGATGCCCAGCATAGAAGCTATGTAGTCTGCGGATTTACTTATGCCGATGCCGACTAGTTGCTCTTCAACTATTCCGGAAGCCGTCAGTGTTTGTGCAATGCGAAATGCCTTGCTTATTGATTGAGCGTAGGAGCGCGCCACGCGCCCTTCAGTAAGAAGAGCTATTTGAGTGGGATTGGATGCAATCACACGAACAAGTTTTCGGATGAAGTCTGGATTAGTCATGGAGGACAATTCTACAGCTTGAATCGGTCTTGAATACAGGCTGCCGACACAACCATCATCAAGACCGGGTCCATCGCCGATCTTTCACCCTCTGTCAGTTTTTCCATTGAATCAAGTGTTTTGATGATTTCTGCTTGATCGAAAAAGGGAATGGAGGCAAATTTCTTACTACGCAGAGTATCGTTTAGAAGATTTTTGGCGGAAGCATCAGAAAATGCACTCACAGGAGGTGCTACAAACGGGTGTTTCTGTCGAGAATAGATTGTCTCTGTGATAAAAGGTTTGACTGCTTCTTTGAGAATGTATT
>JACMKL010000242.1 GCA_014380105.1 Candidatus Melainabacteria bacterium | reverse complement strand
CATCGAAATATAATCACTTTCCTTGTTAAGGTAAACAAGTATCAATTCACTTGAGGTCGCCATCACCGTGGCCTTTCCGTTTCCATACGAAATTGTCTCTACCTGGTTGATAAAAGTATTACTATTTTCCAAGGATCCTTGACACGTATTTTCCAATGACGTCAAATTCCAGGTTAACAGAGCTTCCTTTCCTGAAATGACGTGTTCCAGTGTATAGAGACCGCCCGTGAAATTGAGGGCGTCGCCGATGGTTGTCGCAATCAGTTCTTCGTCTTCGGCAAGGAGAATTTTGGACATAGACTTTTAAAAATTAGAAATCGGTTTTCGCTATGTCATCATACCGCAGAGGTAGAAAAGCAACGAGGCCGAAAAGTAACTATCAGCGCTCAGTGGTCAGTGAGTGGAAATAACGCTGCAAGTCACGAACTGGAATTTTGATGATACGGTCTTTTGAATTCGAATCACCACGATAATTTTCCAGTTTTAAGTGTCCTTCTCCTTTGCTGGCGAGCAGCTCAGTATTGTTATCACGGTCTGTTGCTCCCCAGGGATTTCGAATGTAGGCCATCTGTACTTTGCTCGTGCCGTTGCCGGCTTTGCCGCCATTGATATTAACGGTCTCTTCGCGGATGTCGACTACAGAATATGCGTGTGAGTCACGACCCAAAACCAGAGTGCCTTTTTTGTCAAAAATGTCTTTTACTGTTTTTTCAAGATCTTCTGATTTTCTATTTGGTATGGAAAAGAGATCAATAAAAATGCCAGGCTTTTTATAGAAAGGGGCATCAGAAAATTCCTGGATTTTATTGATTTTTTTATCTACTTCAATGTCTTGAGATAGCTGTAAAACCTTTGAGGATTTTCCTGTCAAAAGTTCAAGAGCCTCTTTCGATGCGCTTTTAAATTCAGTTCCAGAAGTTTTTCCGCTCCAGTTTTCAACATGACTTATGAAGTCTGTCCCTGCCTCTACATTGTTTTTCTTCAGGTCTGTAGCATAGTAATGTTTTCCTGCTGCAACCTCCAGTACGCGAGGCCAGGTTGTGTCCAGTCCATTTTGCTTGTCTTTTGAGATTGGATCAACGTCGCCGGTAGGAGATTGAAACGCACCATTTTGAGTGAATTCTGATGTCTTAACTTCAATTACGTCATTTGGTGTCTTGGCACCAGGAAAACGAACTAAGTAAGTATCTGTCGTACCATCCTTGAGTTTAATCATGTCCTTGATTGCTTGTGGATTTGCTTTGGCAAGAGACTGGAGCTCTGCCACGAAGAAGCAGTCGTTTCGATTACCCTGATTGATTTGGTCCCATTTGGGGGTAAACTCCGGCGTCTTTCCCTTATGCCATTCGGATTTATTGGCTTCACCTTTTTCAGCTGCCATATCTCCGTGAGTGGTAGTCGGGCGCGAATCTGAAGGTTTTTCACCTTGGTCCCAGAGTATAGTCACACTGGGCAAAGTTCCATTACCTAAAAGTGTAATCGTAGAATCCTGATGATATTTTTCAGTAGTAAGATTGCGCCCTTGATTTAGAGTGGGCGCCAGCTCTCTATAGGTATCTCCACCACTATGAGCTGAATCCTTTTTATTTTCGACAGCTTTGTCAGTTTGTTGTTCGAGAGCCATCAACATTAACTCCTAAAAGGTCAATAGAGAGTTGGGATTCGCCCATTATGTGGTGGTAGATAACATTAAGTTGACACGTAAAAAACGCGCGCCAATCCTTACTTTGTGACCTCAATGGAGACATTGGTGTGACTAACGTAGTCTTTTGCCGCTTCTGCTTTCAAAGAAAATTCAGGCAAAATTCCGCGCTTCTGCAGTGATTTTCCAGATTCGATCAATTTCCTGGCCGCTTCTGCGCCATCATGACCAGCACGTGGGTAAATTCCATGCTCATTGCCTGTTCTTGATAATTCCAAAATTTTCTCGGAAGTCTTTTCTTCAAGGCGAAGCCTATCGTGTGGACTAAGTAGAAAATCTGTATTCACCATGGAATTACTTTGCCTTGCACCATACATTTCACTCTCCATCGCAGGAGATGGATGATTTTTTGCCTCGACCTTTTGAAAATTGGTATCACTCATTATTATTCTCCGTCAGAAAATCGTGCACTAAATGTTTGCGCTTAGTGGCTGTATCAATGGGTTTATGACGCCATAATACGTGTCAAGGTAACATTTAGTTGACAGTCACAACAAACATTGCAAAAAAGCAAGCACCGCATTTAGTGACTGCGTATATAGATGTTAATAGTTTTGATTAGTGTGCTGCCGTCAAAGAAACTTTCTTCGGTTGCTCAATTATTTTGCACTTGGATGCATTGGCAAGTCCACGCAGCATTCCGGTAAAAACGAATTCGTGAAGTGGTGTTACGCTAAACCAATATGCGAGTCCAAGTAGTCCAACAGGCAGAAATCTGGCGATTTGAAGTATTTCTGTTTTGCCGTTTTCGATTTGAGTTATTTGAAACTCTAAAGCTGCTTGTCCGGGCAATTTCATCTCGGCGATCAATAGAAGGCGTTTCTCACTCTCGACTGATTTTACGCGCCAAAAATCAACGGCGTCGCCGGCTCGCAATTCGTCGGGGTGTCTTCGACCTTTGCGTAAACCTACGCCTCCAATCAACACATCAAAGATGCCGCGCAAGCGCCATAACCAATTTCCGTAATACCATCCAGTGGCGCCACCGATGCGCAATATCGCCTTCCAGGCATCGCGAGGTGTGCCCTCAATTGTTATTTTGCGAGTGTCTGTATAGACTGTTCCACCCGCCCAATCTGGATCGGCAGAACTAAACCATTCCACTGGTTGCATGCGCCCGGCATCGGTCCAGTGACTCTCAACGCGATGATGCTGAATTCTATCGATAGCGATTTTTATTGCCTGACGACAAGTTAGCAATTCTTGCGGCACGATTTCTTTGATTCTCGACTCTTTGCAGATGGCAGGATTTTTCAGACCTTCAGCTAGAGGGCGCGCAATGTAAGCAGGCACTGGTGTCACAAAATTGATCCAGTATGAACTCAGGCGCGGGGTAAAAACCGGCACGGGAATTATCATTGCAATGGGCAGACCAGCTTCACTTACGTAGATTTCCATAAGACTTCGATAGGTAAGGACTTCAGGTCCTCCGATATCGAAAACTTGACCGTAAGTTTCGGGCTTATTTAGACAACGCACCAGATAAGTTAGTACATTGCGAATTGCAATTGGTTGAGATGGAGTAGTCACCCAGCGTGGAGTAATCATCACAGGCAGACGGTCCGAAAGATATCGCAAAATCTCAAATGAAGCGCTACCTGAGCCGATAATCATTGCAGCTCGAAAAATTGTGGTTGGAAATTTTGCTGTCTCCAGAATGCCTGCCACTTCAGCTCTTGAACGGAGATGCTTGGACAAATTTGTATCGACTTCGCCCAGACCGCCTAAGTAAAGTAGCTGCTCAATGCCAATCTCTTCGCCGGCTTTGACCATATTTTTTGCCGCAGTACGATCAGCTTCTTCGAAATCTTTGTTTCGCGGGTTCATCGAATGAACCAAGTAATATACGTGGGTGCAACCACGTACCGCTTCGAGAGTTGAATCTGCGTCCATCATATCGACCGCAAACAATTCAACATTCGCATTAGTAGACCAATCTCGCGTCTTCAATTTGTCAATCGAGCGACTGGCGGCGCGGACCTTATATCCTTCCGCGATCAACATAGAAACCAAGCGGCTACCAACGTAGCCAGTTGCTCCGATAACCAGAACCAGCTGCGGTTTAGAAGGAAGCTCTGTGGAGGGACCTACTTGGGATTTTAGGATTTCCGGATTCTCACTCATCAAATAAACCTATAGCTATGATTTCAAGGTACGCCAAACTGATGAACGGCGAGTGAACGGCGGAAATCGATAATTGAGTGACGTAAAGGTGTATGAAAGGTTGCTGTTGTTTGATAAGAGCATAGTTGATGTAGCAAATCTTTGCAGCTTAGCTCAGCATTCGAGCTACAATTGACTCAAAACATACGTAGAAGTTGAGGAGTCAGACTTCCTCTACACTGCTTCAGGGGGAAAAATGGACCACATACTGCGCGGCATTCACCAATTCAATAACTCAGTTTTCTCGTCCCAAGAAGAATTGTTTGCAAAACTTTCTCACGGACAACAGCCGCAAGTTCTATTCATTACTTGCT
>JACMKL010000241.1 GCA_014380105.1 Candidatus Melainabacteria bacterium | reverse complement strand
TGCTATTTCTCTGAAGTTTACAGACTTAGATTTTGAAAGAGTGGAGTACGGAGCCGCCACCTCTTTCCCTTGCATATTTAGAAAAACATCCTTCTTGTGATTGGGATCAATCCAAACAGGACAGACAATTACACTGTTACGAACGTATGGAGGCCAGTTTGGAAGATGAACTGTTTCGGGCAATTCAAACAAAACTTTGCCATTAACTGAAAGTACCAAAGGCCGGTCTCCTTTATGTTTCACAGCATAAAAGAACATAGGAGGCTTCGCATGAAGAGACCAGGCGTCTTCCTCTGAATAGTAAGGGGCAGCCTGTGGAATCAATGTTTCGTATTCCGGCTGAATCACAAATTCGAATTTGCGATTTACAACACCAAATTTACCATTGCCCACTCCAGCAACTGCATAGTCACCATAGAACTCACGAATGTCCAAGGTCGGAGGTGAAATTATATCTCCCATCCGATTAATAATGGCGCCTGATGCATTTTTTCCATCAGCGCTTAGTATGTTTACAAAAGCTTGTCCCTGTTCAAAAATAACTGCCCAATGGAATTTGGGAGCTATTGCCACTTTACCTAATTTGTCAATGTATCCGGTGAGTTCCGGGTTTCGAAATGGTGCTAGTCCTTCGCCGAATGCCATTCCTCCTCCGTTGTCTGCAACTTCGCTTGAAACCTCATTTTGCTGTCGGCTTTTTGCGTCAAACACGAACAGTTTATTGTCTTCGCGCCGAACAACTGCCGTACCTTCTCTAGCAGTGCCTATCCAAGGAAATGATGCTGGCAAAATGATTTGGCCGTCCTTGTCGCAAATTCCAGAATTATTATTGATCCTGAATTTAAGCAGCGCATCATCTGGCAGTGTGTCTGGCACAAAGTTTTTTTTATTTTCTGCCTGATCTCCAAGCCAAAATATACCTTCGAAGCTTGCATTTTGAGGAATTTTTGTTTTTAGCTTGATTCCCTTGCGATTTATCAAAAGCTTCTCGCTAAGGCATTGGACTCCTTGATCTGGATTAGGGTTCCGTTGGAATAGCAGGAACAAACCATGTCCCAAATAGTTGATGTATGGATATATAGGCGGCACAATTTCTCGCCCTTCTAAGTCGGTTAGTCCGTGATCATTGCCAAATTCGCGATAGAAACTCCCCCCCCATGCTTGAGCTTGCTGCACCAGCACACCAACCAGTACCATTGCAATTGTTGCTCGCCTTTGCAAAGTTTTCTTTGGTCGTAATAACGAAAACATGGTCCAGAAACTTCGCATTTTAGAGCTTCCTTCTGGATATTAGCTTTCTCAGCGGTTCGCACGAGACTAAGCTAGACATTGCACTTCCCATTAGTGTGTTGTCGGGCGGCAAACCGGTTTTAAGCAATTCTTCTTTCTCGCGACGACTGAGTTTTTTTAATGCATACTCAAGTCGCATCGCTTCAGTTTTTGATTCGTGCTTCCAGCTTGCCATAAGTTGAACTGGTCCCCTGCCGCGAGTATATTTCGCTCCGCGTCCCTCATTATGAGCATTGAGTCTGTTTTTCAAATCAATAGTCCAACCGATGTACAAAGTGCTGTCGGAGCAACGGACGATGTAGGTGAAAAATGTGAGCACTTCAGATTGGGATTGTTTTGCCACTTGCCTATTTTTCTCTCGTTTTGATTCGATGTAAAATACCATGTCTCCTGCAAAACCCACTTGTGCCGTTGCTTACTCGCTCGTGATGCTGGAAACAGTATGATTCTATTTTTCTCAGTTTAGCACCGCATGCGGTTACTCTGAAATCCTCCAGAGGATTTCGTTCATTCCATCAACATTCTCAATTGCAAGACGATAATGAACATCTATATTTGAAGTGCGCATAATAACCGCGTTTTATCTCAGGAACAATCGGTAACTATTGTTATGGCTGTTTGGCTCCATGTTGTTTGGGAATACCAGAATTAGGAGAGCTAGATTTGATAAAGATGAAGGGGCTACGTGGTCACTAAAGGCGAGTTAATTAGTTCGAGTTCTAATTCTGTTAGTTCTGCGAATGCCGCTCAACAGATTGGACCTCTGACAATAAGGACTGCCAATAAGTGGAAGCTAGAACTTTTCCTTTTTTTCGGGTTTCTTATTGCTGGTTTGGCATTTAAACCGATGGTTCCATGCGCTATCGGATGGTGCGGCGTCGTAGTTTTCCGCACTATCTTCAATTTGGCGATGCGGCGGTCCTGGAATCAAAACGGGCTTAGTACAACCCTGTCGTCAGATGGTGTTGAAAGCCATTTAGGCGCCAATCCACCCGGCAAAAATCTTGTGCCGTGGTCGCAGCTCAGGCTCTTAGGCCTGCATAGAGAGGTATGGCGCATGCCTATGGAATCAAAAGAAAGTCGGACAATTGTATTTAATTTTTCCGACATTCCTGATATGGCGATCAATTTAAACGCGCTAAGCTCCTCTGAGCAAGAGCATTTGTTTCGTATCATCACCAGAAACGTCCCGCAACGTGTTCTTGCGCCAGAAGTGCTTTATATGCAGATTCAGAGCCTCTCAGGAGAAGCTCCCACTACCGACGGGTATACGCAGAGATGGTCGGATGAATTTGACCGGCGCTTTGAGCTGGCTAATCACGTTTCGTTAGAGGCGGGTCGAAATATTGGCAATGGTCGGTACACCGTTGAATTGACGATAGCCACGAGAATGAGTTCATCAACATATCTGGTATCAGATGGGAAGGGGCAGAGATTCGTCGCAAAAGAACTCGTGGTGCCGTTCGGCGCTGACGAAAACGTGCACGAAAAACTTTTACAGCAGTTCAATAGAGAGGCCGGCCTTCTCGCTTCGCTTTCACATCCACTAATTGTATCCGTGCGAGATCACTTCGTCGAAGATGGTCGCAGCTATGTGGTTATGGACTGTGTTCAGGGAGCAAATCTGAGGCAGTATGTGCGTTCTTTTGAGAGGGTCGAGAAAACAATATTATTGTCGATAGCTCTACAACTGCTCGAAGTACTTTCCTATTTGCACACTCGCATTCCAGCCGTCATTCACAGAGATTTGACTCCAGACAATATTATGTATGCAAGCGAGAGCGACGAGATTAGAGTAATAGATTTTGGTGCAGCAAACATCTACAGCTCAGAGGGAACCGGAACCCTTATTGGAAAAAGGGGGTATATGCCGCCGGAGCAGTTTAAGGGTAAGGCTTCGCCTGAAAGTGATGTTTATGCTTTTGGTTCGACACTACTATTTCTGTTGACCGGCGAAGACCCTCCCGGAATGTGCAGAGTGCCAGAGTTTGCCGAGCCAACAGGTATTGACGAGAACTTAATGACTATAGTGAGATCCTGTCTACAGTTTGAGCCGACCGATCGTCCGGCAGTTGGTGACTTGATTGCGCAGTTCGAGTCGCTGCT
>JACMKL010000029.1 GCA_014380105.1 Candidatus Melainabacteria bacterium | reverse complement strand
ATTCTTTGAGAATGACTTCCTGTCCTAATTTTAGTGGATGATAAAACACCCTTAGAATTAGGACAGGAAGTCATTCTCAAAGAATATGTTTTACCTGTTCATAGAGGTCAGTTGACAGCAGAGCGCACCGCGGAAAAATTGAAAGCGGAAGCTGAAATCCTACAAAAACTCGACCATCCAAATATCGTTAAACTTAAAGACGCCTTCATAGAAGATTATCGCGGTTATCTTGTGATGGACTATGTACGAGGTGATTCGCTTAAACAGCTCACTGATCGCCAAGGACCACAGGACGAACAACAAGTTATCGTGTGGGCAATTCAAGTTTTAGAAACACTGTCATACATGCATCAGCTGTCACCACCGGTAGTGCATCGCGACATAACGCCAGACAATCTGATGTTGCAAGAAGATGGAAATATCAAAATCGTCGACTTTAATGTGGCTTATCAAGTTGATTCTTCTTCAACGGCAACAGTAGTAGGTAAACACGCTTACATTCCGGCAGAACAATTTAGAGGTAAACCTTGTCCACAGAGTGACATCTACTCTCTGGGCGGCACAATTTTTTATCTTTTGACCGGCAAAGAGCCCGAGCCGATTAGCAAATCGTATCCAGCCCGAGTGAATGAAAATGTCTCTGCCGAATTAGACAAAATTGTATCGATCGCAACAAACACATCTCTTCAAGAGAGATATGCCGACGTACAAACATTTGCTGACGAACTTAGAAAGTTGATTGCGAAGAAGTAAAAAGTAGAAAAGTGGAAAAGTACAGAGTTGGAAAAGTGGCAGCTTAATCTGGATTGAGTTTTATGCTCAACCGGCCTAAAATTGCCAATTGGCTGGTCATTTCGCTGACACCATAGACAGTGTCCACCACTCACTGAGCCCGGATTAAAACCTGAAGGAGAAAACGATGCTTGCTAGAGGAATGAAAGGTAAATTGCTTTTGCTGGCATCCCTGGCTGTCGGCTGGATGAGCATAATTGCGCCTGCAGACGCCGGAGTTCCTCCGGTCAGAATTTCTGTTGTGCCAGGCGGAGAAAGCGGCATCGAGCAAGAAGCCTGTGATCGTCTGGCGAACGGACTGTCAAATTCGCAAGACGTCGCAATCAGTACTGTAAATCCAGACTGGAATGTGGTTTGCACGATCACTGAAAAGACAGATCAAGTCAGCGGACAGATTCGTTATAACGGCACCATAGTCGTCAAAACCCGTGATGGACAAGTGATTACGAAAGCCTCGGTCCAGAAATACAACCAGGATTTTTCTACAACGGGCGCCCAACTGAATAAAAGATTGATCGACAATGCCGCTCGTGACGTCATTCAAATGGTCAGCGACCGCTCTTTGCAGCCAATTCAACAAGCAGTAGAAATTGAGATGGAGACGAGAAAAAAAATTGTTGATGCTGAGATTTTGGCAGAAGATGACAAGTACGATGCAGCGACCGCAATCCTGCGTCCGGTCGGTCCGGAGTCGCCGCGTTTTAGAGCTGTTCGTGACTTAATGGACGAATACGCCATGGAAAAGGAAGCAATTGCTTTGATTGGTCGCGCTCGCGGCAAAGCAAAAGCAGGCGCATATGCTCAAGCGATTGTCACCCTTCGCCAGGTTGACCGCAAATCCAAGCGTTTCAAGACAGCCCAAGGTTTGATCGGGCAATATAGAGCCCACAAATAAGCCAAGTTATAGAGATATAAACCGGCAACCTTTCAATGATGAGTCAAGCGTAGGTATAAATTACGCTCGATATATAGCGACTGTCAGCCACTCTTATAAGATATGCCTTTTTATATTTAATTGCATAAAGTAGACTAATGTCGCTCCAGGTAAGACTTTATGCCTCGGAGCTGGGTGGAAGTGGAGCAATGTTTGCCAATTTGACAGACATTCGGCTCCTAACTTGCCGGTCTGCATCGTATTTCATTTGTAATGGAGGATGCTCGGGCTTTTCAAGCGGAAACAGAACTCGAAATGCTAAGAAGTGAAGAGGTCTCACCTTTTGAAAGAAGCATTCGTAAATGAACGGTGTTATTAGGGTTTGAATGGAGGATAGTTCTAAATGAAAGCAAGAAGGACGATTGCGCTGGGTGCAATCCTTATGCTGTTAACAGCTTATTTGGTACCCCAGGCAGCAATGGCAGGTCCAAAGCGCAGAATCGCTGTTCTGCCTTTCGAATATGGCTCTGTTAGTGGATCGATCGGCGCCTATGACCTTGGTAAAGGCGTAGCCACCCTACTGATCACTAAACTGGTCAATGACGGTACATATTCAGTCATCGACAGACAGCATTTAGACGCTATCTTGAAAGAACAGAATTTCTCAGTGAGCGACCGTGCTGATGCATCTACCGCAAACAAAATCGGTAAATTGCTCGGTGTTGATGCTGTCATTTACGGCACCATTACTGCATTCGGTTTTGAAGATAAACGCACATCATATTCTGCTCCTTATGTGCCAGTCCCAGTTTCCATCCCTTACGTCGGTGGATTGGGCGGAATCATGGGCGGTTTCAGAGGCAGCACGCGCAAACAAAAGGCAAGAACCGCTATTGACGCGACAGTAACCGACACCAACACTGGTGAAATTCTGGCAGCAGTCCACGGACTGGGTGAGTCAGAAAAGTCAGGAAGTTCTTTCGGTAGTTTCGAAGTCGACAATTCAGACTTCTCAACTTCTTTAGCTGGTGAAGCCACCAACAAAGCCGTTGAAACTATGGGCACTCAACTGATTGCCATGGCAAACAAAATTCCAGACAACCAATCACTGGCTCTATCTAACGTTGAAGGTCGCGTTGCTGACGTGACTGGACGCGAGGTAATCGTCAACGTTGGTAAGCAAAACGGCATGGCCGTTGGAGACAGCCTTCAAGTTGATCGTCCTTACAAGACCATCAAAGATCCTGTGACCGGCAAAGTCTTGAAAGAATTGTCCAGCACAATTGCCTTGATCAAAATTAAAGAAGTGACAGCAGACAGCTCAACAGGTGATATCACCAAGGGTGCTGGCGTCAAAGTCGGCGACGCAGTCAAGAAAGTCACAACAGACGTATCAGCGGTTGTGATTAGCCCATTGCCAGAAGCAGGCGGCTCACACACTTCGTTGACCACATCAGGCAGCGTTTTGAAAAAGGGCGTGGTCAAATAAATGAAAATGACAAACAGACAGAAGATGGGTTGTTGTGTCGCATTGCAAGCAATGCTCGTCTTCTGTCCGCTGTCTTTTGCTGAGGCAGCTTCAACCGATGCAGAAAAGTATGCAAAACCATTGAGGGCTGCAACGTCGGAATTTGAAAGAGGCAATTACGAAGTAGCACAAAACGCATTCTTAAAGCTTGTCACTAAATATCCAAGCTCCGGCGAACTCAGAACCATGCTTGCAAAATCGTATAAGCGATTGGGCAAAATGGATGAAGCAAAAGGTGAGTTTCGCGCAGCCATTCAGGTAGATCCAAATTGCTCTGATGCTTATTATGAGCTTGGATGTTTGCTCGAAGGCGATAAAGAGTGGGTTTCCGCTGCTGTCGCTTTTGAGAAATATTTGGAATTAAAACCGGACGCCAGTCAGAGAAAAACGGTCATAGATCGAATCAAATTTTGTCGGAATCAATAGGAGAGACCTCAAGTGAGCAACCCGCATAAGTTCGCCTTTTTTGAGGGTAACTACGTAAATCTCGAAAATGCCAAAGTCAGTATCATGAATCACTCATTCATGTATGGAACTGCAGTGTTTGAGGGTGTCCGCGGTTATTGGAACGAAGAGCATGGCGAGATGTATTTGTTTCGCTTGAGAGAACACTTCTTGCGCATGGCCGACTCAATGAAAATCATGCACCTCGGCGTGAAATATTCCGTCGATGAATTGGTTGATATTGCAGTTGAGCTAGTCAAACGAAACGAACCAAAGACTGACACTTATTTGCGCCCGAGCGCATACAAAGCTGGACAACGAGTTGGTCCGAGTCTTGAAGACAACCCAAGCGACATCTGCATGTTCACCGTCCCTTTTGGTGATTACTTCCACGGCGCACCTGGGCTAAAAGTGCAAGTATCGAGTTGGCGTCGGGTGGAAGATAATGCAATTCCTGCCCGCGCGAAAATTGTAGGAGCTTACGCAAACACTGCGCTAGCTAAGACAGACGCGATTCTTGCCGGATTTGATGAATGCATCGTCCTTTCAGAAAACGGTCACGTTTCGGAAGGCAGCGCCATGAATTTCTTCATGGTGAAAAACGGCAAACTAATCACAACACCGACTTCCGAAAATATCTTGGAAGGCATCACCCGCGGTAGCATCATCGAATTTGCGGAAAAAGAATTTGGCTACAAGGCTATAACTCGCCAGATCGACAGAAGTGAACTCTACACCGCAGATGAAATCTTCTTCTGTGGCACTGGTGCACAAATTGCGCCAATTATCGAAATAGATAAGCGCGAAGTTTCTGGTGGCGTGGCCGGTCCGATCACTACTAAAATTCGTGACTTCTACACGTCAATGTGCCGCGGCGAAAAGGCCGATTACATGGATTGGTTGACTCCGGTATACGGAAAAAAATCATCCGGGAAAAACGACAATAAAGTAAAAGCAGCTGCAAAGTAAATTGTCAGCCAGTGCGCTCTAATCGAACTTAAAAGGTTCTTTCTCGGCCACTTTACGATTTACTTTTTCTTTGCCCGCAGCTAGCTTTGCACTGTTAGGGGCAGCGGGAGTTTCGGACTCTTCCTTAGCCATTACTTTCATAACGCGCATCAAGCGTCTGGCTTGCCCCTTAGCTTCCATTTGCTCGGAAGTATCGGCGTCATGTCGCCACAGCAATTTCCATTCTTCCAGGCATTCACTCAAAAGTTCTTTGTCGACTGCCGGAGTGCCTTTGCGTAATTGTTGATTGAGTTTGCTCGTCATTGCACGTGCATAAAGCACGTGGCCGGTCGGATCGTTTGGATCGAGATGAACAGCCTTACCCAATTTTTTGATTGCGGTTTCTACGTCACCGTCATCAAATGAATGCTCACCGGTGAAACGAAGATACGAAGCTTCGCTCAACCGACCGCTCATGCCTGTTCCGAAGAAATCCTTTTGAGGTCTTTCTTCGGAATAAACCTTGCCACCAGATGTGATGTTGGGAGAAATTGCGTCAGCTAGAGCAATGCCGGGGAGAAGAACCATCAATCCTAAACACAGAACAAATGAATTCTTCTTTTGCATATTCGCCCTCTGATGCTAATTTGAGCCGCGTTAACTTCTAGTTTGCGTCTTTGTGCTCGTCAGATTCTTCGGCTTCAGTCACGTCGACTGCGTGCGCTTGAATCTCAACGACTTCTGCTTCCATTTCTTTTATTCTGGCTTCAGCTCTCTCAATGTGTGTTAGCTCGTCGTGAATACGATCTTGCAAACCAT
>JACMKL010000240.1 GCA_014380105.1 Candidatus Melainabacteria bacterium | reverse complement strand
TTGTCGAAGGTCCGAACGACAAAGGAACTGGCGCCGCCACATTCAAGCCTGAATACAAAAGGCAGGCGATCATCGCCATTAATCATTTGCAAATTACAGAACCACTGCCGCGGTCGCTGAGTAAGCTTGATGTGTATGTAGATTTTTACGGACCGTAATGCAGCAGGTTTTCTCGATGTCCATCTATGCAATTAAAAATAATCATCAGATTCAATCAACCGATCCCATTCTCGGATTTGAAGACGAACGCCTGGACGGCACTGGCTGGTTTAGATTTTTGACGTTTGAAGGTAAGCGCGCATACATGATAGGGACCTGCTGCGAAACTTGCGAATTCCTTTTCGAGCGAGTCGGCATCTATAATCAAGGACTTCTACCGAAAGAATTATCAGCCCTTTTCAAATCAGGTCTGCATGACATTTCAGAAGATGTACTCAAAACAGTGGCACCACTTTTTCCATCAGGGACATATGAAGTGGTGCTACAAGAAATTACTCCGCGCAAAGTAAGACCACAATCAGTGGATGATTATTTCACTAATGAGCAGCTGACAGCCTGGCCAATCGACTTCTTCTGGGGCTTACCGCATTACCCTAAAGTTGAGTACTATCGCTCCCGCACGCAAAGCATTTCGGCAGACGAGACCTTTTTTGAATTCATAAACCCCACGATGCCACCAGCTTCTCTTAACGAGGAGACCGTAAACTTATATCAAGCCAGTATTACATCTGGTGAAAAGCCAACCGTTTTTGCAATTTCGGTAATTGATACTAAATCGTCAGAAAGCGGAAGTGAAAGCAATCTTGTAAAAACACACAGTTGCCTTTCTCACTATGTTTTGGATGGTCATCACAAATTGGAAGCGGCAGCACGTCTAGGTGCACCAATCACAGTGCTTTCCTTTGTTGCCAAAGACCGCTGTCTTTCGCATGACGAAAGTGTAGCCATCTGCCTTAATTTGTTGAATAAATAGCTTGAAGGGATTGAGATGCAGCAAGTCGAACTGATTGTCGCTCTTCTAGCTGTCATTGGCGTGGTTGGTGTCATCTCAGAAAGATCACGCATAGCATTGCCGATTTTGCTCGTCTTCGCTGGCATGCTAATTTCTTTGATTCCGCAGATTCCGCCGGTCAGACTTGAACCCTCTACGGTGTTTTTCATATTCCTGCCACCACTTCTCTATGTGGACGCCTTCAATACACCCTGGCGCACACTAAAAAGTGTCGCTGAATTTATTACGCTTCAAGCAATTGGTTTGGTACTTGTCACAGTCGTGGCAGTCGCAGCCGCGATTCACGCTGTCGTACCTGATATGCCATGGGCCGCCGCATTTGTCTTCGGGGCAATTGTTTCTCCGACTGATGCGGTGTCAGCGTCCGCCATATCTAAAGAGGTCAAACTTCCGAAGCGACTGCTTGATGTAATCAAAGGCGAAAGTCTGGTCAATGACTCGACGGGTCTTATTGCTTACCAATTTGCGGTGGCGGCGATGGTTACAGGAGCATTCTCCTGGCAGCTAGCAGGCAGTCAATTCTTCATCGTCGGCTTGGGCGGAATTGCACTTGGACTTTTGTGCGGATGGATACTTTCACACATCCGCACCAAAATAGAAAATCGTCCAGTCGAAATTATCTTCTCTCTGCTGTCACCATTCATACCTTATCTGGCGGCAGAAAATTTGCACGTTTCCGGCATCCTGGCAGTTGTTACAGCCGGTCTCTTCCTCGGCTGGAAAGCACCTAAAATGGTGTCATCGCAAACACGACTGCAAGCCAATGCCAACTGGGAAATTATTGCCTATATTCTCAATGGTTTTTCATTCTTATTGATGGGTCTGCAGCTGCACCCAATTCT
>JACMKL010000239.1 GCA_014380105.1 Candidatus Melainabacteria bacterium | reverse complement strand
TTACTTGTGTAGCACTACCGGAAATTGAACTGTACTACAACAGCAATATGGATGCTTGGGCAATCTATCATCCTGTGTATTGCGAACAGGCGGACACCGAATGCTTGTACATCAATATTCAGACCGAGGAACAAGCCCGCAACCTGGTCGATCTGGCGTTGAATCTGACCCAAGCTGTAGATTTAGCAGCGATCGGGATGCCAGCCGTGCAGGCGCGATTCCAACCGCAAGGGCAGCAGACTCGCCTGTACTTGTGGCATTGCTATCACCCTGACAACTGGCAACCAAGCAAAGTATCCGGAAAAACCTACGCCGAACCACCGATCGCGGGCGAGCTTTTCTACATGGGTGAAGCTGAAGACGAGGAAGACCGATTCGACGGCTATTTCTTCGCGACCTGTTACGCCGAGTTGCCGATCATGACGGACTACTGGAGGGAGCGGGGCTGGCGATTCAAGAGTGCAGGCACAATTACCGAAGTTAGTCCGGGACTCTGGCGGCGAGATGGGGGCGATCAGTGCTTTAGCTGCAACGAATAGACTGCCACTGTCCGACTGAAAAGCTCAAAGTGGGGCTGATGAGCTTCAGCAATTATAAATTCAAAAATTAGGATGAGTTGGTGGGTGATTCCGGTTGCGAGTCAGAGAGCATAAAGGTAATCAAATGCTGCCAACTCTCGAACAGAAAATACTTTGCCAGCGCTTGAATATCATTGAAAAAGCCCTTGCGCGTGCCGCGTTGCTTGCGGATTTGTTGATAGGGGACATCAACGAGGTGCAGCACCGTATGAAATAAAAAAGCCAACAGATTTAGGGTCAGCAGCAGCTTTGCCAGATGTTGCTTGCCATGACCGAAGTTATGTTCAAGGTGATAGCCTTTGGTCTTGAGGACATTGTGACTTTCATTTTCCGCTTTCCATCTGGCTCTACCCGCCGCAACGACTTCAGCAACATTGGCGAGGGTGATGGAATGTTGGGTAATGAAGGCATTGCGATAGGACACAGAACCATCTGTAACCTTGGTTATCACGACTTCACACCAGTTGACGTTCAAAGCAGGTTGAGTTTCGCGCAGCGGAATCTGATTGACCCATCGATAGGTGCGGAGCGTCCGATGGCGACCTTGCCCCTGCCGGGTTTGAAGGGTCTGAACTTCGCCATTCGCATCCAAGAACTTCAACCACTCATACAAGCTCGAATGCGAGTCTGGCAAACAGACAAAGATGAAATTAAACCCGTGTTGCAGACATAACTCGCACAACGGTTGCCGACTGTACAAGTCATCGCCGAGCAAGGTGACGCTGTTGGCGGCAAAGTCCCCTCCATGAGTCGTCACCCACCGCTTGGCTGCCGCTTGCTCACAATCTTGCTTGTCGGTGCCATCTTGTGGGGTAATGAACTCCGGGGCTAACGCAATCACCTGCTCTTTGCCCGGAGCCACAATCACGGGCAGAATTGCACTGTGAAAGTAGGTGACACTGCCAGTTTTGTGCGTTCGGGTTGAACACTGCTCACAGCACAACTTTTGCGATGAAAAATACTCTGTTCCATCTAATGCCACCAGGAACGTCTGATTCACGCTGGCATAGGCATCCAACATGCCGCCCTGCTGCAATCGCGCCATCACCCAACCGAAGATGCCAAACAGCGCAGTTGCCGGGATTGCATCCAGGATGTTTTTGATTTGATTGTTGGTCGGCACTCGCGTCAAGCCAAATAAGGTCTGAGCATTATCCTTGCCTCGCCGGCTTTGCATCTGGCGTTGATGTTCTAGAAACGATTCGCACTGCATGAAGAACACCGCAAACGCACTCAGTACTGCATCTGCCAAACTGTAGCTTGTCGCATTACTCGCTTTACGCGGGTCGCTCATGCTAGCCACCCCTTGATGTAATCTCTCCACCAACTCGGCAAAATTCAGGGAGGGGGTCGTCATCTGCCGCTCTCTCAATTCATCTCGCCTGATTCTCCTGGTTCCACCTCTGACTGTCAAATTCTGAATTTATAATTGCTGCTTCTAGGAGTTACGCATTGACAAGATAAGCATTATGTGTGTCTAGCCCTGGCGACCTAAAAAAGGGATGCTCAAATAGCTCTCTCGCGGTACCTGATGATGCGTGTCCTCACGAAGCCTTCAAGTGCAACCTGTAATCTCAACCTCTACACCTTGTTTTTGTTAGCAGAGCCAAAGTACGTCAGTTGTCAACGCCTGGCTCAAATTCTAGAGCATCTTTCTCACGACAGTATCAATCGGTTTCTAGCCAGAGAACGCTATACGGCTTACGATTTGTTCGAGAGTGTCAAACCGAGAATTCAGCTTCAGGGTGGCACCTTGAGCGGAGATGATACCGTGCTTGACAAGCCCTACAGCGATCCGAGCAAGACAAGCTTGATCGACTATTTTTGGTCTGGCAAGCACAAGAAAGTCGTCAAAGGCATCAACTTGATGACGCTGTACTACACTGACCCGCACGGCGTGTCGGTGCCCGTGAACTATCGGCTCAATGACAAAAGCGAGGGGAAAACTAAGCATGACTATTTTCGAGAGATGCTGTTTGAAGGGATGGACTGGGGGTTGATGCCGGGGATGATTACGGCCGATAGTTGGTATGCTTGTGTGGAAACCCTTACACTCCTGAAACACCAGGAATGGGGGTTTCTTTTTGCGATTGAAAGCAATCGACTGGTGGCGCTGGAGCATCAGGCATATGAGCCAGTTCGCGATTTAGACATTCCTGCTGCTGGACGGGTCGTGCATCTCAAGCAGGTGGGACGGGTCAAGGTGTTTCGGACGGTATTCAAAGACGAATTCCGCCACTATATCGTTTTCCTGCCTGACTCAACGGCGCTGGAGTCCTTCACAGAAGCAGAGAGATGGTGGGAGAAAAGCCTGAAGAATTTCACGATAATTAAGCACATGTTTGCTGCTTCGATAAAGTTTTTGAACAAGGTTTTTGAAACAAGTGAAGTTAACGTAAAGCTGCCAAAGTTAACTTGTGCGT
>JACMKL010000238.1 GCA_014380105.1 Candidatus Melainabacteria bacterium | reverse complement strand
TCAATTTGCAGTACGACCGCTATAGAAATCCTGGTGATGAGCGCGAAGACATCTTCGACATGGTCATCTTGTCCGTTGGTCGTGGTGGTGCCATGTGGCTCACCCAGCAAGAATTTTACAAAACACTAGATATCTACCCGGGACAAGTAGACGTCGGCATTCGTGTTGAAACCAGTTGTTTCTTCACCGAAGAAGTTGATAGACGTTTTTACGAACCAAAACTTTATTACCGAAGCAAACACTCGAACGATGTGGTGCGCAATTTTTGCTCGAACCCGAAAGGCTTCGTTACGCCTGAAAACCACCGCGACTATGTGCTCGTCAACGGTCACTCAAAAATGTACGAAAAGAGCGAGAACAACAATTTCGCAGTTCTGGTTTCGAAGACTTTCACACGACCATTCAAAGATCCGCAGCTATATTCTCAAACGATTGCAAAGATCGTCAACATGCTCGCGGGCGGCGGACCACTTGTTCAGCGCTTGGGAGATTTGCGTGCCGGAAGACGGACGAAATCGCTGAATAATAATTTAGTTAAACCAACTCTGGAAGCCGAATGCGGCGACGTTTCACTCGCTTATCCACATAGAATTTTGGAAGGTATCGTCGAGTATCTAGATCACCTAAATCTGATTTGCCCTGGTGTCGCCGATGACTCCACTCTTCTGTTTGCACCAGAATGTAAGAGCTATCCAGATTCCATCACCCTCTCCAAAAATATGGAAACGAATGTCCCAAACTTGTACATCATCGGTGATTCATCAAGTTGGACAAGAGGCGTTGGACAAGCGGCTTCCAGTGGATTATTGGCAGGCGAAGGCGTCAAGAGAAAACTCGCAGAAACACGCGAGCCCGTCAAAGTCGGCTAAGCATAATTTTCAACCTTGCCAGTTCGTCTGGTCTTCGTCATCATCGTCATGTTCTTGCATGCGTTTTTGCAAAGCGGCATAGCGAGCCATTAGTTGAGTCACTTCCGGGTGTTCACTACCCAGCGCTTTTTCTCCCACGCCAAGTCCCCATCTGAAGAGACGGTCGGCTTCGTCGTAATTTTCTTGCTCTTCGTACAATTCGGCAAGACTCTTGAGCGCTTTTGCCACACTTGGATGTTCAGGTCCCTGACACTCTTGAGTGATAGATAGAGCGCGCCAGAACAGGGGTTCTGCATCGCTGAACTTACGTTGGTCTTGATAAACTTCGGCAAGGCTCGTCAAAATTTCCGCCACGTGAGGATGTTTCGGTCCCCAATCTTTGGTTCTTAAATCGAGCAGTGTTTTATATAAAGGTTCTGCCTGATCATACTTACATTGAATGTGGAAAACGAGAGCCAAATTACTCAGTGTCTGCGCGGTACTCGGGTGATCAATACCCAAAACAGTCTGACGAATTTTGAGGGCGCGCCAGTGTGTTTTTTCAGCAAGCGCATATTCTCCTTTCATTCGATAAAGTTCGGCTAGATGATTCAAAATCGTCGCCATCGACGGATGGTCGGTGCCCCATGATGCTTCGCAAATCGCCAGAGCGCGCTCATAGAGTGGTTCTGCTAATTCGTATTTGCCCGAGGCATGATTCAATAAAGCGAGGTTTTGTAAACTCGGACCGATAGAAGAATGATCGACGCCCATCACTTCTTCACGCATGGTGAGCGCCTTTTGGAAGATCGGCTCGGCGAGATCATACTTGCCGTGCGCGCGATAGAAGTCGGCAAGAGTCTCTAATGTGGTGGCAACTTCCAATTTGTTGGCTTCAGGATTTTTCTCGTACAGCGCAATTGCACGACGCAAAACAGGCTCGACCTCAGCAAATTTGCCCTGAGCCCGATAGATCATGCCCAGCTTGTTGAGACCTTCTGCAACCGGCAAACTATCTGCTCCCGATATTCTTTCACGCAACGAAACCGCGGTTTTGTAAGCGGTCTCGGCTTCTGCATACCAGGCTTGCACCAGATATAGTTCGCCTAAGCTGCTATACACCTTTGCCTGCGCCACAACCCGCTCAGCGGTCGTTGCGTTGGTGAGAGTGTCCTCATCGTCGACTTTTGATTCCGAGACGGAAGAATCGGGCGATTTCACATCCGAGAGTGCTTTCTGAAACAGCTTCTCGGCATCAGCGTATCGTCCGAGCTGAAAAGCTTTATTCCCTGCCTCCCAAAATGTTTCCCAACCAGTGCTTTGCTCTACCTGTTCCATTGAGGTAATTGTCCTTGTCTTTGCCCACACAATAACATGCCCCCAAGGTATCAATTCCCAGGTACAGAGGGAAAATCTACATCGAACGGACATTTGCACAAGAATTTCAGGACTCAACAGTATATTAAGTGAACGGGGACTTGGCTGAAATGCCGCACCTGGCGATAGGCTCGGAATATAGCCAATCTCCACGAGGTCGCCGCAGTGAATCATTCAACATCTACCTTCCAGGAATCGCCATTGAAAGATCCAACAGAATTGACGAGTCCCGGAGCAACGATTTCGAAAACGGAGACGAAAGGGAGCAAGGAAGGAAGCAAGGGAGGGAAAGCAGGGAAGCAAAAACCGAAAAGGACTTTCAAACAGATGGCTGTCCGAGAAGCTATCAAAATGTCGATTCTCTTGATGATTATTTCGCCACTGATGCTGTTTCAATTCACGCGTCAGTTGTTGTTTTTCCCAGACACAACAAATTACGATCTGAAAGATCCTTTTAAGTTTATCGAATCGAAATTGAAGACAAAAGTTGAGGACGTCAGTTTTCCAAGTGTCACTGGGGAGAAGCTCAACGCGCTGTTCTTCACACGAGAGGGCGCCAAAAAAATATTCTTGATGAGCCATGGTAATGCAGGCAACGTCGCGCATCGATTGCCGCAAGTCGTGCATTTTTTGAATATGGGAATGTCTGTTTTAGTTTATGACTACCAGGGCTACGGGAAGAGCGGAGGCGAACCGAGCGTTGGTGGAATTATCAATGATGGAGTGGCAGCGTATGACTATTTGCGCAGTCACGGTTGGAAAGCTAACCAAATAGTAGTTTACGGTGAATCGCTCGGTTGCGCAGTGTCGTGTCAGATTGCAAAACAGCGGGAAGTGGCGGGAATCATCTTGCAGTCTGGCTTTTCATCATTGCCCAGTGCCGCGCGAGATCGCTTTGTCTGGTTAAACTTATATCCCGACTTCACTTTTCCGAATCCACAGCTGAATAATTGCACTATTCTTGCCGCACAACACGCACCACTTCTAATTATTCACGGCGTCAAAGATTTCATCTTGCCCGTCAAATACGGCGACGAGATGTATGCAAAAGCTATACAGCCAAAGCGCATTGTGAGGCTTGAGCACTCCGGTCACAACGATCTTCTCAACCAGGATCTCAAAGAGTACGTCGCGTGCCTCTCAAGCTTCGTCAAAGATCTGAAATGAGCGGTCAAATATATCGATTAAATTCCGCGGCGCTGCGAATTTTGGAGGGTTTGAAGGCACTGCATTTATTGAGCCCGTGATAAGCTAAGGAATGTTAATGTCCTCTCTCCCTGCGCCAGTGCCGCTTTGTTTCCCTCTTCGATGTCGATCATTTGTCGTCACACTCTGAAGAGGGACCTGGAAGTCGAAATTAACTGATTTGCTGAAGGGGGGAGGACGTTTGCACGTCCGTCGGGACATCGGAGGCCTGGTAAATGTTTGGCACGTCAAAACAGTCTGAAGTTTTGCTGGCACTTGTTCGCAGCGCAAATTTAGTCGATCAGCAAACTTTGGATAATGCTCTTTCCATATCCGGGCGTCTTAATTTGCCACTAGAGAGAGCATTGTTGCAATCGGGCTTCCTGAAAGAAGACGAATTGCAGCCGTTTCTTGAAGCCAAACAGATGGTTGAAAGCGGCAAGGTGCGGTTGGACACTGCAATCAACGCTCTTCGCCTGTCACACAACGATGACATGGACTTTAATCAGGCGCTAAAAAAAATTCTGTCTGTTCACCAGAAGACGATGGTTGCGCCATCGCTAAATAATGATCTCACTGACATTTTGCTGCAATCAAACATCATCACGCAAGAACAATTCGGCAGAGCGATGCAAAAATCTCTGCAAACCAAAATTTTAATCGGGCGAGTGCTGGTCATCACGGGCGATATCAACAGTTCTCTGTTCATTTCAGCATTGCAAGCTGTCCTATTGATCAAAGAAAAATCAATCTTAAAAGGCGAAGCTGTAGACGCCATCAAGATTTCTCAGCAGAAAAACATTTGCTTAGAACAAGCTTTATTCGAGATGGGCAGCTTTAAAACACCAGCAGTCGGTTC
>JACMKL010000237.1 GCA_014380105.1 Candidatus Melainabacteria bacterium | reverse complement strand
CCATCATTCTCCAAAAGGTCACTGTATTAGGGGATGTAGCGTCCCTCATACGACCGATGCCATATTTGCCGATGACTGTCACTGTGGTGGTGGGCCAAATGTTTCGATTCGCTCGCGGCTTCCCCGCGATATTGGAGTGCCAGAAGTGAAGATCGAAAAAGTATTGATGATTGAAGACGACAAAAATATTCGAGTGATCGCCGAAATAACTCTGGAGGCTATCGGCAACTGGAAGGTAATTCTATGCGAAAGCGGCCCCGCAGGCATTGAAGCTGCTCTCAGAGAGAAGCCTGACCTGATTTTACTCGATGTGATGATGCCTGGAATGGATGGCCCAACTACTCTCACGAAGCTAAAAGAGTGCATGGATCCCATGCCACCAGTAATTTTTCTGACCGCGAAAGTTCAATCAACCGAAATTGCTTACTACCAGAGCCTGGGCGCCACAGGTGTAGTCAAAAAACCGTTCGATCCGGTAACTCTCCCGGATGAAATTATGGCTGTTTTAAATGGTTCACAGGCTTCTTCCGAGAGTCAAGAACAAGCCATATGTTAGGCATTGCCAAAAATTTCTTTTCAGGAAATTGGGTCGCTTTGAGCACAGGGTGCTGGTTGTTATTGTTGAGCATGGTTTGCTTGATCCAGTTTCGCTATGACAGCATCCCCGGCACTTCGTTGATTGCGAAAAGTGTGTGGCCTGCTAATTGCAAAATTAGCCGAAGCTTAGAAACCAAGACACTAGTAATGGTCCTACATCCCCATTGTCCGTGTTCTCGTGCGAGTCTCCAGCAAGTTGCCAGCATCATGAATAGCAAAAATCATCCAAAGTGCTTTTTCTTGTTCTACACCCCAACTTGCTTTGCTAAAAACTGGGAAAAAACTGACCTTTGGAATCAAGCATTAGAAATTCCTGGAGCAGAACTGATTTCTGATATCGATGGTACCGAAGCGCAAAAGTTTGGAGCCATCACTTCCGGGCAAACATATATCTTTGATAAAACTGGCATCCTGAGCTTCTCTGGAGGCTTGACCGTAGCGCGTGGGCACACCGGTGAATGTGCGAATCTGGATGTCGCGAAGAAAGCACTCGAAGATACATTCGCCGTATCGAGTGTAACTCCGGTTTATGGGTGTCCGATCATGGAGTTACGGAATCATGCGCAACTATGAATAAGCACGGGCGAACTATGCAACTATTTGAAGAGCAGAAAACACAATTATTCAAACGAACAGACCGTCTGTTTGTCAGCCTGCTTATCGTTGAATGGCTTTGTCTGGTTCTAGTTGCAGCGATAGTCTCGCCCCGAACATGGGTCGGAACATCAAGTTATATTCACCCACACATTTGGACAGCAATTGTAGTCGGCGCCCTGACGGTGAGCCTTCCTGTAATTTTAGTAAAAATGCGAACAGGTGCCACCATTACTCGGCATATGATTGCGGTGGCTCAGATGGTGCTCGCGGGGCTCCTGATCCATTTGACAGGTGGCAGAATAGAGTCTCATTTTCTTATTTTCGGCTCCCTAGCATTTCTTGCATTTTACAGAGACTGGCGAGTGCTAATCACGGCCTCAGCGATCACCGCCGTTGATCACATTTTTCGTGGAATGTTTTATCCTGAGTCCATTTATGGACTAATCAATGCCAGTCCCTGGAGAACTGTTGAGCATGTATTCTGGGTTGTGTTCGAAGACATTTTTCTGATACTCGGTTGTCGCCAAAGCGTCAAAGAGATGCAGGAAATTGCAATTAGACAAACAGAAGTTGAAGTAAGCAAAGAAAATGTGGAATTGCAGGTAGAAGAAAGAACCAAAGAATTGAAGCTAAGCGAAAAGCAGCTCGCAGTCCAATATGAGGTTTCTAAAATTCTGGCTGAATCAATTACATTTAATAGCTGCTCTGAAGCACTACTTCAATGTATATCAAATTGTGCGCTTGGTGATGAGAAAGTAGTCTGCAGCGCGATATGGGCGCAAGATGATTCGAGAAATGCCTTACGATGCGCCAGTTTTTGGAGTCGCAACGAAATAACCGAAGGATTTGAATTCGCATCAAGAGAGCTGAACATTCAATCAGAAAACGATCTGCCTGGTCGTGTTCGTTCGACAGGTTCAATCCAATGGATAAGCAATATTGCAGATGAAACAAACCTGCAGCGAAGACGATGTGCGCTTGAAGCTGAATTAAAATCGGGTGTCGCGTTTCCCGTTGTCGTAGACGGCGCGATAGCAATGGTCATCGAGCTCTACACAAGTGAAACGAAATTGCCATCGGTAGATGTCTTCGATCTTCTCGCAGCGATCGGACGCCAAATTGGACAATTTGTTTTAAGCAGAAGAGCTCAAGAAATTAACGAGCAACTGGTTAAAATTGTCGAATCATCTACTGACGCAATTTATGGAATGAATCTTGATCTAACAATTACTAGTTGGAATGAGGGTGCCGAAAAATTGTACGGTTACACGGCAAAAGAAGCGCTCGGAAAGAATGTACTAATGATAGTCCCTCCCGATAAGGTAGAAGAACTTTCAGAAAGTGTCGAGCGAGCAAAAGATGGCTCGCGCCTAGAAGGAAGAGACTCCATTCGCAACGGCGCTGATGGACCAATCGACGTGTCATTAAGCCTGGCACCAATTTGCAAGAACGGAGAAATAGTAGGCATATCTGAAATAGACCGAGATATTCGTGAGCGGAAATCAGCAGAAAAACGTGTCTCGGAATTTTATTCGATTGTGTCTCACGAGCTTCGTACACCACTTACTTCGATTCGCGGCGCCTTGGGCTTGATCGAAGCAGGTATCGTAAATCAGTCATCTCAAAAATGCATGGACCTGATTAAAATCGGTCGAGAAAGCTCTGACAGATTGATTAGACTCATAAACGATATTCTGGATCTGAAAAAGATTGAAGCTGGAATGTTTGAGCTGCAGTTAGAGCCAATTGCCGCTGACAGACTGCTTGAAGAAGCCGTGAATAGTATGAAAGGAATGGCAGTAGAACGAGGTGTAAAACTGAGCTTGGATAAAGGACCTGACCACGTCACAGTACACGCCGATAAAGATCGCTGCACACAAGTATTAGCAAATCTAATTTCTAACGCCCTGAAATTCTCCCAGAATGGGTCTGAAGTGGTGGTCAATGGAATCGTCGATGCGGAGCAAATACGATTCAATATAAGTGACAACGGCCCAGGAATTGCAGAGTCTGAACTACAAAAGCTTTTTCAAAAATTTCAGCAACTTGATTCATCCGACAACAGAAAATGTGAGGGGACAGGTTTGGGTCTTGCGATCAGCAAAGCTTTAGTTGAGCAGCACGGCGGTCACATTGGAGTGAGAAGCGAAGTCGGCAAAGGAAGTACTTTCTGGTTTGAGTTACCTTTGAAGTCCAATGCGGAAAGTAAAATAGCGATAAACAGCTAAAGGCAGATCCAAATCATAAAAAAGCGGTTCCTCGGAAAACGAGAGAGCCGCTCTTTTAGATTGATCGAGAACTAATTACTTAGCTTCTTTGATAGCCTTTTTGTCGGCTTTGTTCTGCAAATCATCCGCTTTCTCTTGATCTTTGGAAGCTTCTTTTGCATTTCTTGCAGCTTCTTTGGCATGCTTAGCTGCACGGCCTTCTTTACCTGCAGCTTGAGCATCAGCAGATCTTTCTGATTCGTTGGCAGCTACGTTGCCGGTAGCAGCGGCTTCAGATGCCTTAGCGTCAGCTTCTGCTTGTACTTCTGCAGCACTCTTCGCGAATGAAGGGGTGGCGAGCATTCCGAGAACTGCTACCAATGACAGTGCTGATGTTAGTGACTTCAACATTTAGAGGTCTCCTATGAGGGTTTAGGAGAGTTAGGACTGACCTGGTTCCCGGAAGCTCCCACTTAGCTCAGCAAAGTTACAAACGCTGCAAGATTATCGGTCCGAAGTTTCGCAATAGCGGTCAGGTGGAGCTTCTCGGGTTATTCATTACTGCTTGGGAAGGGACTGTAGTGAAAGGTTTGGAGACCTTTGTCTGACGAGAATCGAATGGAGACCATTCGATTATTTACATTGATCGCTTG
>JACMKL010000236.1 GCA_014380105.1 Candidatus Melainabacteria bacterium | reverse complement strand
GTGAACTGCTGGATGCCGGCGAACGTTTGCCAGCGATACGCCGGCAGCCGGATTGCGGCCTTCTCGACCGGCAACGTGTATCCGCTCACGCCGGTGACGCTGGGCGGCTCGGTCGAAACCGACCCGCTCGTGCCGATCGGCGAATATGCCGCTAGTTGCGTCGGCCGCGAACGGCTGTACGACTACTTCAGCCGAACGAATGGCACGAAGCTGTCGATCGTGCGGCTCAATTATGCCTGCGAACTGCGGTATGGCGTGCTGGTCGATTTGGCGCGGCAAGTGCTGGCCGGCGAGCCGATCGACCTGACGATGGGGACAGTGAATGTGATCTGGCAGGGAGACGCGAACGCAATGACGCTGCAAGCACTTGGCCACGGAACCCAGGAGGGCAATTTCCACTACCCATGGACCTACACTTATGTGCGTTTTGATTCTAAACCTAAACAATTGACGCCGAGTCACTTCCCTTCGGCTTCACGGAATGAGTCTCACATTCCCGAGGGCGCATGCAAAATTGCTGCGTTAAAAACGGCGCCAACAGAAGAAGAACTTCTAATGGCACCGTTTTGCTAGTTGCTGTTACAGAGTAAAGTTGCCAATCATCCGCTCTCGAAAGTTAGCAATCGCCAATTTGAGATCGTCAGCAATGTGCAAGATGTCAGAATTGGTATGCCCGAAAGAGAGCCAAGTTTTTGCCCGAAGCTTAAGCTGTGCAGACTCAATTTGGTCTTCGAGATTTTCAAGAATGCTGCAAAGCAACAACTTCTCATCGACATCAAAAACTGAATCATAAGCCTTTTGCATATCGTACAAAGAATGACTCACGGTAGTATCGGCGTCGAAACGTGATTCTCCGGCAAGCAAACATCTGACACGAGCGCAGAGCGGAGAGAGGGCATGATTCACATCACCCGACAAACGAGCACGTAAGTTATCCAATCGCCAATCCCCAAAAGGTTGAAGATCTTCTTGCTTACTAATTGCTTCTTTGGCAAGTAATTCAGTCAACTTTGCCGAGGGTTGCTCACCCTCTCCGGAAAACAAAGCGAAAAGCGCCTTTTGAAAGGAATCGGCAGCAACTTGTGATTCTCTTGCAATTTCCGGGAAAAGCTCTTTGATTTGTCCTAACATTTGATTCTCCTTCCCCATATTGTTAATTTGCCGAGCCGGGGCAGCTCAACACCTGATGTTGTTCCACTGAACTAAAAGGGCGACTAAAACTGAAATGAACGTTTTGAAATTGACACCGCTTTGGTGCAAAAATAATTACAGAGATCTTCAATGAGAGATTGATTTGGGTTGTTTTTTTTGATTGTGTTGAACTAAAGGAATACTTTAGACTGCCTGAATTCACGTCCGGAAGCAACACAAAAAAATGCTGACTAGGATTGGAACTAGAAACAGTGGTCAGTCAAAAGACAGCAGGCACAAGGTAATGACGACGGAGGGCGACATGGTTGCTTCAAATCCGAAATATTGATCTTACAGTGCAACCTCAGGTGATTACCATCGTTCGTGTCGCGCGGCTAGCATCAACAATTACAGAATGTTAGGCATAACAATATCCATGATGAACAGATCAAGCTTATCGTCAGCGATCAAGATTGTGGACATACTATTGGAACTTGCTTCTTCGAATAAGCTGTTTTGCGAAAGTGATACCCAAAATAGTATCACTGCAAAATTTATCACTTAAACAAAAACTTTCATGTGCAGATTTTTCGACTCTGCAGTGTCAAGAATGAACTTTAACAATGATTGCACCGACAGACATACTATCCCCACGCAAACAAGCAAATGCGGAGGATCCTGCATTCGCGTTGAAGGCATTTATGGCAAGCAATTTCTGCTCCGGCGGGCATTGGTGATTGAGGAGTCTTTCTGCCAACAGCACTGCTTTCTCCGGCGCTTGTTTTTCGTGACAGCGGAAGATAGCCGCACCATCGCGACCAGCTTCCTGAGCTCTTCTCTCAGCCTGTAATGTGAGCGGGTTCGGAGTTGGCGTAATCAAAATTCTTGCGTTCGAGAAAGTCATAGACATCTGGTTTTCCTCTCTAGTTAAGCCGCCACGGATAGGAGAGAGAGAGTAAAAACTCTCTTAATTGGAATTGATTTGAATTCGAGGGGTCTGTCAATACAATGAGCGAAAATCATAACAAATGTATGACAACACCCACACCAAGAAAAAAGCGGTTGCGAACGTTAGAAGCGGATGCGAACTTGCCATGCGCGGTTGAATTAAGTCCGTTAGCGCAAGCCTTATCAACAGTAGAAAATTCTGCGAAGCCATTTGCAGCATCAAAATAAATGCGAAATTTCATTTCGAATCGAAGATTAATCCGAATCTCTCTTGCTTGAGAACTTCGATATCGTCCCTAATGAAATTGTCTCTTAAACCCCATATTTCAGAACGCAAGCCATACATCAAACCAAAACCCTGATTTCGAACAACTCCCGCCTCAAACAGGCGAGCGGTGGAAATCTCGGACGGACTTCATGCGGTATGGACTTGTCGTTCACAGTAAACCCAAGGTTTTCGAAACAAAACAAATTCAATCCGTACAAGGAAGGAATTCAAAATGTCTGAACTTCTACCAGAACAATTGTCTGCAGATATCGCAGGCGATTCCGACGAACTTACTGATGACGAGAAATCATTCATTGAAGAGTCGATGAATGAACTGCGATTGGCATTTACGAGCTTGACCGGTATCCGCTTGGGCGTCGCAGTCCTAGGCTCCGCGCGTTGCCGACCTGGCGATCCACTGTACGAAGAGACTCTACTGGCGACCAGGCAGATCTCGACCGCGTTCACAGAAGCAGGTGTAACAGACTTCGCCTTCATAACAGGCGGTGGTCCTTGCGTTATGAGTGCCGGTCTAGAGTCGGCATCACCACCTGCGAGACGCGTAGGACTGAACATCAAACTGCCCAGCGAACAAGCCCCGAATGAATTTCAAGAAATATCAGTAAATTTCAGCAAATTCATGGGTCTTCGCAAATATGCCTTTGCAAAATACGCGAAGGCTTTCATTTTCATGTCAGGCGGATACGGCACCCTCGATGAGCTGTACGAAATTCTTTGCCTAATGCAGACAGGTCTCATTCCTGAAGCCCCAATCTACCTGATCGGAGATATGTGGAATCAAGTGCACGAACTCAACTTAGACCTCGCCAGACGTGGCTATATTGCCGCTGACGACTTAAAACTGTATCGGGTGGTGACATATGGCTCAAAATTTGCAGAAGAGCTTGTGCAGCGCGTGCTTGCGCCAGCTAGAGAATTTGAAGAAATTGAAGTTGCGCCTGCGCAGACGCTCCTCACTACTTGAACCGCAAACTGCCTCGTTAGAAACGGCAGTCGAAGAAATTGTCGAATCGAAGAGAAATACAATGAAATTCCCACAAACTTGTCGCGTCGACGTCGAGCAGGTTTCCGATCCGGTCGCTAAGGACCGCGAGATAACAGAACTGGAGACACTGGTCGCAGAGCTTATCGACCCACAGATGCTCTCATTTGAATGTTTTCGGATCGGAACCACACAACTAACAGACCAAGGTTATCCTTACATGGCCTGGTTTACGATAAAAGCAACAGGAGAAATTTTCCCTGTCAACTTTACTTTTGAATGCGAGCAAACACCCTTAGACATCTGGATGGACCCCGACTGGTTCAGCGGGTCCATTTATGTTGTCCTTGGCATTCACAGATCCGACTTCATCAAGCGGCTCCAGTCCTGGATGGAACTCCAGTGGGACAACAAAAAGAACAAAAATTCCTTTACTTGAGGTAATCAGATGGTGCTTGAAATCGCATATTACAACGCACACCTATTGTCCGAGAGCGATGGCGTGCAAGTGGGCTGGAAAACCTTTCCCTGCGCGCTTGCGGCACTGGAAGCTGCCGAGCAGGCCTGTTACAGCGCAAACCTAATGACTG
>JACMKL010000235.1 GCA_014380105.1 Candidatus Melainabacteria bacterium | reverse complement strand
TTCTTTTATTTCGACAATCCTGTTGAAGCACGCACAACAAAACGATCTCACTCACAAAAACACAGTCGTTCTACAACAACAAGAATTTCGAGACGCTCTTTTGCTTCATCGAAAAAGCGCGCGCATGGGCACCATGTTCAACAGGCATCGAGTCATTCCGGACGCGCTCATCGTTCTTCTGGTCGTGCACCTCATGTTGTGCACACCAGTCATCACGGACCTACCGCGAGCCAAATTAAAAGACAAGAGACCAGTGGTGCAAACGACCTTGAAAAGCGGGGCGACATGGAGCGCGCTTACCTTATATATGACCAGGGAATTACAGATTGGCTGTCTGGAAATTACAGTCAAGCGGCAAAGCAAATTTCTAACTCGTACGAAATCTACAGTGGATTTCATGGTTCTAGAGATGTGCTCGATCCGATTTTCTTATTCGACTTAGGTCAAACTGCAGAAGCGGCAGGCGATTTAACTATGGCAAAAAATAGTTATCAACGCTGCCTCCGAAGGCGTCCTGATTTTTCCGATGCTTGCGTTCGTCTCTCATCGATTTTGACGCGTAATGGTGAAACCGCTCTGGCTCTTGTCTATGCCCGCAGATTAGTGGATAAAAAACCGCAAGATCCGCGAGCGCAATTTCTCCTTGCAACGATTTTGGATCGGGCTGGATTTTCTGACGAAGCAAAAATTGCGCGCGATAACTATGCTCGAATTTTGCAAGGTAACCAGGCAATAAAAACTGTCCCGGCTACACCAAAAGAGACCGAAAAAGCGACTGAAGTAGAAACTCCCGAGCCCAAAGAGACAGGGGTTTCCGGCGAATCAAGCGGGTCTGGAAAGGGCAGCGATTCGCCAAAGCAAAATTCGCCGGATGACAATTCCGCCGAAGAAGTCAAAGACAAATAACATTCAGAGCGCAAAAAGAAATGAGGGTGCTTGCGCACCCTCATCAATACCTGATCGTGAAGAGATCTTTTGGATCTTATCTGTCGACCTTTTCTTTGAACTCCTTACCAGGAGCAAAGGCCGGTACTTTCTTCGCCGGAACTTTGATTTTTTCGCCCGGTTTTTGCGGGTTGTTTGTTTCGCGAGCGTTACGGCTTCTGCGTTCAAAGGTGCCGAAACCTACGAGGGTTACGCGATTTCCTCTGGCCACTTCTTCTGTCACAACATCTGTAAATGCCGCCAAAAACTCTTCTACAGCTTTCTTTGTAGTGGTCGTGCGAGCGGCGATTTCTGCAGCGAGTTCTGCTTTGTTCACTGAGTCTCCTCCTATGCCTATCCTGGATCTACGAGCTAGTAATCTTTCTACGTAGACGGCAAGAATACAGCACCTGTTGCGGTGAGACAAGATAGGCGCGCATAAAATGTCGCTCTTGATAAACGATTTTCGCAATCTATTTTTTTTCTGGATGTCGAGATGCACTTGTTAAGGGGCTTTTCACACCTTCAAAAGAGAAAATTTCTGCGCTACTTATATAGTGCAGAAATTTTCGTGGTGCTAGCGCTTGCGCTTAAACTGCTTGCTGGGTGGTCGTTTTCGGATTTTTGCCGTTTGGCGCCAATATATATTTTCATGGCACCAGATAAAATCACCCGTATAAAATCAATTTTTGTTCCCCGATTTGCTCTATGTTTAAGAAGATGGACGATTTTTTGAAAATGCAAAATTCGAAACATTAACTTCGAGATTTTGTATTGTCGACTGAAAAATCTCTATTTAGCTGTCAACATCGCCAAAAAGTTAGCACGGGCTGTGTGAAAGCTAGCTAAAATGGGAAGAACTATAATACTGATCATTCAGCTGTACATACTAGGAAAGCCAATTGGGACGAAGATCCGCAAACTCAACTGTAGTCGATACGCGAGCGGCAGCATTTGCCGCAGCTAACGCTGCCGAAGCCAAGAAAGCCAAGGGAACAATGGTTCTCGATGTGAAACAGGTGACGAGCCTGGCTGACTATTTCGTCATAACGAGCGGGGATACTCCTGCCCAGGTGCGCGCAATAGCCGATTCTGTCGATGACGTCCTCGAGCCAATGGGTTTAAGGACCCTCGGCGTTGAAGGTAAGTCTGATGCCAGATGGGTCCTTCTTGACTATGGCGACATCATCGTTCACGTGTTGCATGAGAAGGAAAGAGGGTATTACAAACTTGAGCAGTTCTGGAATCATGCTCTTCTTGTCGACGAATCTGATTGGAGACAGGAAGTAGAGTAAAGACTTCTGACAGCTTGCAGCGATAGATTGAATAGTCAGGGCGAGTTGGTTTAGGCGAGATTACTTGGGGGTTGCGGTTACCTATGAGTTTCAGGACCAGATTACAAGGGTTTGTGGAAAACCGGCAGAAAATTCAGATCTGGTACGGAATGGGCTGCCATAACACGGTCACCGGAAGAGTTCTTTCAGTTGACCACGATCACATCGATGTCGAGTCTTATTCACACGAGAGCGATGGGCAGATTCACATTCGTCGTATCCTTGTTCCGCTTCATCTGATTCTCCACATCGATATCACCTCGGCTGAAGTTGCCGAAGAAGAAGACAATTTTGCATTACCTGTAGAGAAGGAGGCGAAGCAGCCTCAAGCTCCACAGATGTCGGTAATTGATTTGCCTGATGCTCCTAGAGGCTACGGCGTCAAAGTGATGTCTCAGCTCAACGCATCCTATTCAAATCGTTTTTCCAGAATGGCTTCTGGACCAGGCGGAGTCTACTTCGCATGTGACGGCAGCGTCTGGTTCGTCGATAGCGTCGGTCAACTTACTGAATACGCGCGCATTCGCGGCAACAGCACGATCTCTGGATTGCGTTTCGATCGTAAAGGCGTTCTATATGTTGCCACCATCCAGGGAACCGTTTATCGTATCGACCCTAACAAGTCAGGACGCATCCTCGCTCAATTGGACGGCAGTCTGACTGGCGGCGGGACATTCCTTTCAGACCTCGCCATCGGAACACGAGACGAGCTCTATGTTTCAAATTTCCCATCAAACACCGGCGGCATTTTTAAGATCGACCGCACTGGTGAGTACGAAGTACTCGTCGGTGGACCAGGTCACGGTACTCAAGGGCTACTCCTTGATTCCGACGGATTTCTCTGGTGTCTCGAACATGCAACCGGTTCTGTTGTAAAACGCTCTCTCGATGGGCGTGAAGTAACAAGAATTCAAGTTGCCGAACCGGAGAGTTTCAACTTCGCTGATGGCTATGACGGCAATCTATCAATGGACAGCCTCGGTCGCATTTATGTGACAGCTGGACGTGCAGGTTCTGTCTTCCGAGTAAATCGTGAAGGACGAAGCGAGACGTGCTTAGGTGGTCTTGTAAATCCGACCGGTGTTGCTTTCGGAGCAGATGGTGCTCTCTTCGTTCTCGAAGCCGGACGCTCGCGCGTACTGCGCGTCGCCGCTCTTGAGAAAGGTGATCGCACAGCCTCCGCAACTGCTCTCAGTTAAGTCGCACTTACAGCATCTACTAATTTAAAAGACTTTGTCCTTGCGGGCAAAGTCTTTAGATTTAGATTTGGAATTTGCCTGATTTGAGTCAGACTCTGACGTCTAGCGGGCAGAGCCAACTACAGCCAAATTTTTGCCGCTCACTTTGGCGCGGTCTTCCTTGTAGAGTTTGGCAATGATTTCGGCATAGTTGTTTGCCACCACATTGCGTTTGATCTTCAGAGTTGCAGTCAATTCGCCTGCATCAACTGAAAGGTCTGTCGCTAAGATGTGGAAGTTGCCGATGCGCTCATAGTCAGCTAATGCAGACGATCTCGCATCGATTTCTTGTCTGATCATTTTTACGATTTCTGGCCTTTCAATTAGTTCAGCGTAGTTATTGAAATTCCAACCTTGTTCACACGCGTATTGCGTGACCGTTTGTTCGTCGAGCATGATGAGAGCAATAAGTTGTTTGCGCTTATCGCCGAAAACCACAGCTTGACTAACCATAGGAACAGTTTTTAACATCGCTTCAATTTTTTGTGGAGCGATATTTTTGCCTGAAGAATTGACGATGATATCTTTTTTGCGGTCTGTAATCTTCAGATAACCGTCAC
>JACMKL010000028.1 GCA_014380105.1 Candidatus Melainabacteria bacterium | reverse complement strand
TTTCTCTTGACGTTAATGCGTTTCCACCTGCATTACAACCGCTATTCCGGATTATTTCGCCCGAAGTGGATTTTGTAAAACATGACCGTGGCGCCAAAATTATGCAAGAAATTTTCTGCTGCCCGCCAGATCATCTACCGCAAGGTGAAGGCTGGGCGGAAGAAACGATCACATTGTCCAGCCACCTTGGCACCCATGTTGACGCGCCCTGGCACTACGGAAGCACATGTGGCGGGGCGCCTGCCAAAACAGTCGACCAAATTCCACTGGATGAGCTCTACTGCGACGCGGTCGTCCTCGACCTGACCCACAGGAAAGGCACCGGGGGCGCCATCACTGTTGATGACTTGAAGCAAGCGCTGGACAAAGTCCAATATGAAATCAAGGCAGGCGACGCCGTCTTAATTCGCACTGACCATGACAAATTCGCTCTGACTGACCCCGTGCGATACAACTATCCAGGTTTAATACGCGAGTCGGCGCTTTTTCTGGCTGAGTCGGGTGCAAAAGTTGGTGGCACAGATGCTCTCGGTTGGGACCGACCATTTCCGCAGATGGTCGCGGACTACCAAACAAGTGGAGACAAATCTAAAATCTGGGACGCGCACTTTGCTTTTCGCGATATCGAGTTTTATGTCATTCAACAGATGGCAAATCTCGACAAGCTGCCACCACATGGATTTAAGGTCGCTTTTTTCCCGATTTTGCTGGTTGGGGCGAGCGCGGCTCCGGCGCGAGTGGTGGCATTCGTTTGATTGCAATGCTAGCGCATGACAATTGATAACCAAATAAAAAGGGACTCGCTTGCGGCTCATCCCCTCTTAATCTGTTTCGGCAACTAACCGTCGGTTTTGGATTGGTTAATCTTTCTCGGGACGCTACGAGTCCAACGGTCAGTCAAGCTTTAGAATAGCGTCAAGAGATAAATCTGCGCTCTAGGGTTTACCCTGATTTGTTCACCATGAAAACCTCAGTACATAGTGTCAAAGTCGTATAAAATTGACTTGTTCAATCGCGTGTTTCTGATAATCTGAATCTATGTACTCCCGCGCCTCAATCTTAATCTTTCCGGCCCTGATGTTTGTGATCGCACAGATAGTTTCTATTTGCGGCGCTTTTCAAGCTTTGTCTGCGCTCGACACAGATGGCATAAACGATATGAGCCTTGAGGATATTGTTTTCCTCGACCCATTTTTGCGCTCTCACAGTGACGCAAAAACTATACTTTTTGACATCGGCGACAAAATTTGCGCTGCTGCCACCACTCCGGTCTTTTATGTTGACGAAATTGTTTGGGAAGGTCCTCAAGTTTTGGAGTTTGAAAGGGCTAAGAAAGTTTCAGGCTCTCCACCAGGCGAATTGTGGCTGACCAATCGAGTCCTTTTAATTTAGATTGTAGCTGTGTGTAACAAGTACTGCAGGAGCCGCTAAAGGCACCTGCTCTCTCAACGCGAAATACAATCACCTGCGTCAAAATCGTTCAAGTTTGGCATTCACAGCCATCCATGGAGCACGACGCATCCAATGGAATCACCATGATAGAAAAATTTATTGCGTTCGCTATGTCGCACAGACTGCTGACGGCGGTTGCCACTGTTGGCATTATCATAGCCGGCATATTCAGCATGTTGAGTTTGCCGGTCGACTCTTTTCCTGATGTGAGCAATGTCCAGGTTCAAATCATCACCGAACCTGAGTCGATGGCAACCGAGGAAGTCGAAGCACTCGTCACATATCCAATTGAAAATGCCCTCAATGGTCTGCCTAAGATCAAAAAAATCCGCTCCAATTCAGCGTTCGGCTTATCAGTGGTGACAGCGATTTTTGACGACGACACAGACGTCTATTTTGCGCGCAATTTAATTCAGCAAAGACTCTCATCGCTCGGAGGCATGCTTCCGCAAAATTGTCCTCAGCCGACCCTTGGACCAGTCATTTCGAGCTTCAGCCAGGTCTACATGTACTACCTGAAAAGCACTAATCATGATTTGACAGAACTGCGCACAATTCAAGATTGGGACATATCAAGAAAATTGCGCTCAGTCCCCGGCGTCGCCAACGTAGCGACATTCGGCGGCTTTGTGAAACAGTATCAGGTGATCGTAAATCCTCGACAGTTACACGGTTACAAAATCACACTCAACGAACTGGTCGCAGCAATCTCTCAAAATAATGATAATGCCGGTGGCAACTTCATCGAACAATCTGGCGAAGAAGTAGTCATCCGAGGCATCGGACGTATCAAAACAGTTTCTGATATCGATAATATCGTCCTCAAAGAAGTAAACGGCACACCAGTTACTGTAGGACAAGTCTCCGACATCGTGATCGGACAAGCCTTCCGCCGCGGCTCCGCGTCGATGAATGGTGACGGAGAAGTAGTGACAGGCATTGTCTATACACGAAAAGGCGTGAATACAAAAGCGGTTGTAGAAAAGGTCAAAGAGAAAGTTGCAGAAATCTCGCATGACCTGCCTACCGGAGTATCGATAGTTCCTTATTACGACCAAACCGAGCTTGTCGACAAGACAATCGAGACGGTCAAAGAAATTCTTTTATTTAGCGGTGGGCTCGTAATTGTCATTCTGACGGCGATGTTGCTGCATATTCAAAGCGCTTTGATTGTCGCTATCATCATTCCTTTGTCATTGCTATTCAGTTTTATCTTGATGAAATATTCGGGTCTGACAGCCAATTTGATGACTTTGGGAGCGGTCGACTTCGGCATTATCGTCGACGCAGGCGTCGTGATTGTGGAAAATATTTATCGTCATCTTTCCCGCGCGTCAGAGAAATATGGCAATGATTTCGATCGCCTGGCCGTAATTCGAAACGCAGCTATTAACGTCGGTAAGCCGATTGTATTTTCAATCGGCATCATTATGGCGGTCTATTTGCCCTTGTTTGCCCTCGAAGGCGTGGAGGGTAAGATGTTCCACCCGCTGGCACTCACGTTCATCTACGCGCTTGCAGGGTCGCTGATAGCCTCATTAACCGTCATTCCTGTGCTTTGTTATTGGGTTATGCGTGGACCGATTAAAGAAAAGGAAAATCCGGTACTGACCAAAATTAAAAATGCTTACATGCCAATTTTGAAAATGGCGGTCGGTAACCCCAAAAAGACAATGACATTTGCAACCGTTGCACTCGTCTTAAGTTTCCTACTGGTGCCATTTCTTGGCTCTGAATTTATCCCCTCACTCGACGAAGGACC
>JACMKL010000234.1 GCA_014380105.1 Candidatus Melainabacteria bacterium | reverse complement strand
TTTGAGCCGAGGGGCTTTGCAGAAACGACAGGTCGGCGTCGACCAGAAACTGTAGCAAGTAGCCCGCTTTACGTGACGGACTGACTGAAGCGTAATGAAATACTGAACTCAATGCAACGAGTAGTCAGACAGTAGTTTAAATACCACCGCAGAGCAATCTGGGTGGTATTTTCATTTGCGCACTTAATCATGTAAGTGGCTTTCGTCTTTAAGTTAGATGAAAGTATTTGGTGGCCTCATGCTCTGAAATTTGACAAGAATTCTTTCTCTTGGTTTAATATATAACGAACGTTCGAAATAAAAAGAGATATTGATGCCGAAGATAGTCAATCATGAGCAATATAAAAATGAACTTCTCAAGAGAAGTTTTGATTGCTTCACCAGCAATGGTTATAGCGGGCTGACTATGCGGGACCTGGCGAAACATTTGGGTGTTTCTACAGGAACTCTCTATCACTACTTCCCTAGTAAAGTCGCTATCTTCGAGCAATTGGTTGAGTTTCAAGCCGATCAAGATTTAATTCTTGCTTCGTCGATAACTAAATCTAAGTCTTTAAAGCGTGACATTACAGCCATTCTCACGTTGATGGTAGAAAATCGAGACTATCTCTTAAAGCAAAACAGTTTGTGGCTTGAGTTCGGCCGGCAAAATGGTTTTGTGGAACTGTTGGAAAATGCGGTGATTGCCCGAAGCTACAAACGCTATCGAGTTTGGCTCGGACAGTTTCTACAAAGTGATGATGAGGCTCTAATTACTTTCGTTTGCAGCTATCTGTCAGGAATAGTCATGGATATGAACTTTCACCCAGGACAGTTTTCGATTGCGGATCAGAGTGCCATTTTGGTAGGTGCGATCTCTTCTCGCCTCAGTCGCTCTGGAGGTTGATACCATGATTGGTGCTCGTGTCGAAAAACTATTCCAGAAATTTTGTGCTTCCGGAAACAGCAGAAAAATACTCTCGCGAAGCTTGATTTGTATGCTTTCCCTGGCTGTGTTCGAGTTTGTTCTCGCTTGGGTTGTTCTTGCAAATACGAATCTGCCGAATTCTTTCGATCCTCTTCTTGCCGTTGGAAAGTTTTTTCCGACCGAACATAGTGATTCAGCGGGTTCAAAAACTTTGGTGACGGAGCATGGTCAGATTCAAGTTTCCGCCCTTGGTCGGCTTGAGCCTTCTGGGGAGATCGCGCGTGTCTCTGTTCCGGCATTCCTGAAAGATGAAAGAGTTGAAGTTGTGAGAGTCAAGCAAGGGGATTGGGTGAAAGAGGGGCAAATCCTTTGCACTCTAGATGCTCAAAAACGTTTGCGTGCTTCGCTGGCTGAAGCGAACACTGAAGTTGTAGTCTGGATGGCTAAGCGTGAACGCATAAGAGCGGGCGCTAAACGTGGAGAGATTGATGCGCAAAAGGCTGCTATAACAAATCTCGAATATGAATTACAAAACAAAATCGATGCTCAAAATGCCCTAATCTCAAAAGTCACCAACGAGTTGGAATTCAACGAGATAGAAGCAGCTCGTTATTTGACCCTGCATAAACAAGGAGCTGTCAGTGCATCTCAATATGACGGGAAGATAACAGCACTGAGAGTTAGTAAAGCAATACTAGAAGAGGCTCTGTCAGAACGAAGACGCCTCCACCAAACTTTGACTGCGCAAATCATTGAATCAAAAGCCACACTTTCAAAAATTGCAGAAGTGCGTGATGTTGATCTTTCTGTCGCAACAGCCGAGTTAGAAGAGGCTCAGGCAAAATTCAATAAAGTGAAGACAGATTTGGACCTTGCGTCAATTCGCGCACCGTATTCAGGCCGAATCTTAAAAATGAATGTAAGGGCTGGTGAGACTGTCACGGACAAAGGTGTGGCAGATCTGGCTTCCACAAATCGAATGCTAGTTGTTGCAGAAGTACACCAGAGTGATGTGAGCAAGGTGAAGGTCGGACAATCTGCCACCATATTCAGTGACAGCATCAAGAAGACTCTTTCTGGCACAGTTGAAAGTATCGGCTGGCAGGTGCAAAAGCAGCGTACATTTGCCCAAGACCCGAGTTCGTCCAGTGACGCAAGAATTGTTGAAGTGAAAATAGCTGTCAGCTCTAATGACCGTCACTATGTTGAAAATTTGAGCAATATGCAGGTAGAAGTTTCGATCCGCTGCCACGATCATCCTGCCAATATCACTTCTTCAGTCAAGTCATGAGAGTACGCGATTACCTTGCCTGGTTTCAACTTATAAGGCAAAAGGGCAGATTTTTTGTCGCTATTGCCGGCATCAGTTTCGCCTGCATTCTAATATTCATGCAGCTAGGATTTCTGGAGTCTCTATTTGTCGGCGCTACTCGCCCTCATTCAATATTGAATGCCGATCTGGTGATTGCTCATCCAACACTTCAAACGCTCCTCACCCCCAAGAGTTTCGCTAGAGAAAGGCTCTATCAAGTAAAGGGTTTTACTGGAGTTGAGTCTGTGAGCGCAATTCAATTAGCAAATTTGCAGTGGCGAAATCCTGTTGACCATCAGATTCGAGCAATCCTACTTTTAGGAATTGATCCACTAAAGCACGCACTTATCCTTCCTAATTTCGACAGTCGTTTGAATGAGTTGAAGATGTTCAGGCGAGTTCTATTCGATCAAAAGTCGAGACCGGAGTATGGGCCAATCAAACAGTTGTTGGAAAGAACAGGAAAATTAGAAGTAGAGCTCAACGATAAGAACGTCACAGTCGCTGGATTGTTCTCGTTAGGAGCATCTTTTGCCGCTGATGGCACCGCTATTTCAAGTGATACTACTTTCTCTTATCTTTCGGGAAACAAATCGGCGAGTCAAATACAACTGGGCTTGATTAAAATTTCACCAGACTCTTCTATCGCTGAAGTAAAAAGGAATTTGCAGCGAGTTTTCAAAAATGATATTTCTGTTTATACGCGTGACGAATTCGCTCAGCTTGAAAAGACGTATTGGGCCGATAGCACTGGGATTGGATTCATTTTTGGATTGGGCGTTGTGGTTGGCTTTGTAGTTGGAGTGGTGATTGTCTATCAAATTCTCCACTCTGATGTTCAAGATCATATGCCAGAGTACGCAACACTGAAAGCAATGGGTTACGCAGATTCTTATTTGCTTGGCGTACTGCTCAAAGAGGCATTGATTCTGTCTGGTGCTGGATTCGTGCCGGCGCTTTTGCTGACATTTTTTTTGTATTCAATCGCTGAATCCGCAACATCAATGCCTATCTTTATGACAAGTGAACGTGCTCTCTTTGTGTTTTCGTTGTCCCTGGCAATGTGTTCGATATCTGCGGTCATAGCAATGAAGAAGCTGCGAGATGCTGATCCTGCCGACGTCTTTTAGGAGTTTGTATGCAACACGTTGTTGAAGTTACTGGTCTTAATCATCATTTTGGCGAGAGTGCATTAAAGTCGAAAGTATTATCTGACATTACATTTCAACTCAGCAGAAATGAGATTGTTATTTTGACAGGCCCGTC
>JACMKL010000027.1 GCA_014380105.1 Candidatus Melainabacteria bacterium | reverse complement strand
TTTGGTGTCTTGCTTCCGACTTTGTCAGTCGGCGTAATGGGAGACCAGCGTACTTATCAAAATCAGATTGTCATTCGCGCAGTCACGAGCGAAGACGGTATGACCGCTGATTGGGCGCGTTTGCCTTACGATTTGTTGTCGACAATCTCTTCGAGAATCGTCAACGAAGTTCCCGGCATCAACCGCGTTGTCTATGACATAACGTCCAAGCCACCAGCGACCATTGAGTGGGAATGAGCCCGAATTTCACAGCAGGATTAGTTGCTCGCTCGCTGCTTATCTTACTTTTCTGCGTCGTTTTTGTAGTTGCGGTCTTCATAGCTGGTGCCAGTCTTCATGATCCGGACACCTGCTGGTTGATGGCGCTCGGAAGGCTGATTGTCGAAACCGGAAAATTGCCCGCGCAGGATCCATTCTCTTTTACGATGGGGATGTTTCCTGAGAAGAAGTTCGTGCTTTATCAGTGGCTGACGGAAGTTTTTTTCTTCCTGTCGTATAAAGCTGGTGGTTTGGTTGGATTGCTTATGTTGACGGCGTTCGTTTTGACTGCGTCTTTTATTTCGATACCTCTGGCGTTAGCGCGGAAAATTGGCGCTCCTGGCGTATTTGCGGTCGTCGGGACAATTTTGTTGGTGCTCTCAGCATTTTTTCATTTCCTGGCGCGTCCGGAAATATTTTCGTATTTATTGCTCAGCATCTATGTCTCGTGTTCGCATTTCTTCTTGCGAAATCGAGAACTAACAAAAATTGATTGGATAGCGGTCGTCGTTTTTGGCGGTGCGATGGCGCTGTGGTGCAACTTGCACAGTGGTTTCGCGCTCGGTTTGATCTTCCTCACGGTCTTTACTCTTATAACATCCGCATCGACTTTTTATAAAGACAGGCAGTTGAGTGCGTTGAACAAGACTGCTATCGCGTCTACGATTGCGGCTTTTGGGGCGACATTGCTTAATCCATATGGTGTCGGACTTTGGGAATATTTGCCGAAATTATTCTTCTCGCCGGTGAATCATCGCATCGATGAATTGCAGCCCTTAAAACTGGCTGACTTTTTTGAAGTTACTTACTATCCGTTTTTTATTTTGTCGGCGCTTTGTATTTGGGCTGCAGTGAGAGCTTTGAGAGCGAAAGTAGAGATCGCACAAGGTCCGCGGGGACAAATTTTATTTGCGGCTGCTTTGATCATCGGGTGGTCGATTGCGGGATTTTTCTGTAGACGATTAATTCCATTTGCGGCAATTCAAATCATGGCGGAAGGCTGTTTTCTTTTTTCGCTGTTCAAAACAGAAGGTGCAGGATTCTGGAATTCTGTAAATGAAAGACTAGATAGAGCCTACTCTCCGAGCGGGTTTATGTGGTTTTTGACGATTGCTGTATTCTCAGGATTGGGTGTCTATTTTGTAACTTCAAGAATTGCTCCACCGACGTTGCCGCAATCAAGCCAATCGGTCCAGCCACCATTTAAAGCGATTGATTACTTGAAGAAAAATCCAGTTGAAGGCAATCTCTTCAATGGTCCACATTTTGGCGACGCGATGATCTGGCATATGCAGCCAGCTCCGAAGGTTTTCATCGATACTCGCTTTGATATGTACGGCGGTGAAATAGTGAATGCTTACGAAGTTGCGTACAACTGTCGTGAAAAGTGGGAAGAAGTTTTACAGTTGTACAAGATTCAGAATGTGTTCTTAAAACCTGATTCACAGCTCGTAAAGCGGCTGCGCACGAGCAGTGAGTGGAAGGTTGTCTACGAGGATAAGGATGCGGCAGTGCTGACGAAAGTGGGGCGGTAGCATTTCTATTTGGTTAGGGCTTGATGGACACCATCAGCAGTTTTTTTTCTAGTTTTTTCTGAAAAGCGGCAACGTCAATTCCTCTTTTGCCGCAGTCATTTTAGCAAGCGTGTTGAGTCGCTCTTCTATTTCTGGAGAAAATGGAATTGATGTAGCCATTGTCAGAAAAGCCTCTGTAATACATGTATTGATTGTAATACAAATGAGATAACTGCCAAGTGCAGTAAGCGCAGAACTTGATGTATTAGAGCCGCTACATTCGCCTAATCAGCCGGATAAAACTGCCTGAATTTCATCGCTGCCTTGAGCCGCTCCAAAGCTTCTTCGTAAGAGATTTCGCGCAGCCGCAATTGTTTCTGCACCGTAAGAGCAGCGACCACAAGGTCCGGTCTTAAAATTTGCATTTTCACTAGGGAATGTCCTAGTGGACTGGACAATTCTGCACTCGCAATCAATGCTTCGGCAAGATTTTCTTCTGAAAGTAATTCTGACGCAACCAGTAGCTCACCGAGTCTGTCGCGTGCAGCAAATAGAGCGGGCTCGACGCCGGCAGTCTGCAAAGCATTTGGCAGGGACACGCCTTCATCGACAATTTCTTTGACGATTCGGACTGCTGTATCTTGTGTGATTTTTCCGCTCAAAAAAAGCGACTGCGCTTGGATGGCTGAGAGCATCTCATCCTTCGTGAGAAATCCGGATGCCACAAGCACTTGACCTACCGGCATTCCGAGCGAGTGTGCGTATCCCA
>JACMKL010000026.1 GCA_014380105.1 Candidatus Melainabacteria bacterium | reverse complement strand
TTATGCACCTGGAATTAATTTCAGACATCTCTCTGCTAAAACGTTTCAGACAGGAAGCGGCCGCGGCAAGCTCCTTAAATCACTGCAATATCGTAAGTGTTATCGACTTTGGACTTTCACCTGAAGGTCAAGCCTTTATGATCATGGAATATATGGGCGGCACCAGCCTTGATGCCATGATCGATAAAAATAAATTTTTGCCATGGCATAAGTCGGTCAGCATTTTCAAACAAATTTGCGAAGGGTTGGGGCACGCTCACAATAACAAAATTATCCACCGTGACCTCAAACCAAGCAATGTCCTTGTTATAAACTTCGGTCAACCTGATCAGACTATAAAACTTGTTGATTTTGGTACAGCCAAATTAGTCACTCCTGATGCCGAACGCGCCGCACTTACAGTCCCGGGTCAAGTTTTTGGTTCTCCTACCTATATGAGTCCAGAGCAGTGTATGGGACTTCCACTGGAAGCTAACTCGGATGTTTATTCCATGGGCGCATTAATGTATGAAACATTGGTTGGTCATCCGCCGTTTATAACAGAAAGCATTGTCGAGGCAATGTACAAGCAAGTAAATGAAGAAGTGCCATCAATCGGTAAAGCGGCAGTAAAAGCTGGTGCGAATATAGATCTGCGCTTACAAGCGATCGTAATGAAGGCCCTTAGAAAAGACAAATACCAGCGCTATCAATCGATGCAAGAGATGAAACGCGATCTTGATGGACTCGGCGTGTAGCTATGTTTGCCCTGCAGAATAAACCCACTCATAAGGTTTTAGCTGTCATCCTTTTCGCTGTAGCCTATCTAGGATGGATTGCAATGATAGTTACCGGACACATGGTTTTATTTGAATACGAATTTTCGTCGGGTCCTTTTTGCAACACAAAAAGAATTTGGCCAATCAAGGCCAAACTTCAATTCGTAGGAGAGAAACAAAATATAGTCATGTTTATCCACCCAATGTGTCCCTGCACCGGCGCTAGCGTGACGGAATTTCAATATCTACTCAGAGAAGCAGGCGCTAAAGCGGTCGGGAAAGTGGTGGTTATGATGCCACCAAAATATGAATCAGATTGGTCGACACAACCAATAATGTCAACAATCAGAAGAATAAGGCATGTCTCAATCACGAATGATCCAGATGGCAGTGAAGCACAGAAATTTGGTGCAGAAACATCTGGTCATGTTTTTGTTTATGATGGGCGAGGAGTGTTGCAATTCTCAGGCGGTATCACAGGTATGCGTGGGCACGAAGGAGACAATGCCAACTTCCAGAAAGCCGAAACAGCTCTGAGAGCCAGACAATCAAGCCTGCTTCAGACGCCAGTGTTTGGCTGCTCGCTCAGGTGATTTAGATGCCATTCAAAAACATTTCCAGCTTAGTAAACCATAACGAAATGACTGGCTTTTGTGCCCAAAAGGCAAAAGAAATATTTGATCAGCAAATGCAGGCGAACTACGCGGCAATAGATCGCATGTTTTCTGTTCTCCTTTTTATTGAATGGTTAAGCGGCATAATTACAGCACTCTTACTATCACCCACGGCATGGGAGGGAGTTTCTTCAAGTCCTCACATTCATGTGCTTGTGTCAATTTGGCTTGGTCTGGCAATCGTGGCCTTGCCAATCGGCATGGCTTGGCTAGCACCGGGCGCGACCACCACAAGACACACCATCGCTATCGGGCAGATCTTAATGACGGCGTTGCTTATTCACTTAACCGGTGGTCGATTAGAGACGCACTTTCTGATTTTCGGCTCTTTGACATTCCTGGCGTTTTATACCGATTGGACCGTACTTCTGACTGCTTCAATTCTGGTTGCCCTTGATCATATCCTGCGCGGTATTTATCTGCCATTCTCCGTATATGGTGTCACATATGTAGAACCGTGGCGCTGGATGGAGCATTCAGCCTGGGTAGTTTTCGCTGATATCTTTCTTGTCAACAGATGCATCATGGATATTAAGGAACGCTGGCGAGTTGCGGAAAGACAAGCCAAACTCGAAATGACAAATGAAATTATTGAATCTGAGGTAGTACATCGAACATTCCAGGTCACGCAGTCCGAAGAACGTTTCCGCAATCTTTGCATGTCTGTGCCGATGGTTATTTTCGAATCAGATAAGGACGGTGGTTGGGAAGTTGTAGGCATGCCCTGGTTCCAACTGACGTCGAGTCCAATTAGTCGTGGAAAGGAATGGTGGACCTTACTAGTTGAAGTCGATCGCGACCGAACGCTCGAATCGTGGAAACTTGCTCTCAGGCAAGGTACTGAATGGGCGCAGGAATTTCGCATCCGCACTGACTCTGGTGAAGTCAAATGGGTTAGAGGAAAAGCAGTTCCGTATTCAACTGGCGGAACAAGTTCGCGACGTTTGATAGGCACGCTCGAAGATATTACTGACAGACGTGACCTCGAAGACAATAGCCGAAAAATGATGCTGATGAATCAGCGCGATGATTTCATGGCAATGCTTGCAAACGATTTAAAAAATCCTATTGTCGGCTCCAACCGAGTGCTTTCTATGCTCACAGAAGGAAAAATAGGATCACTAGCAAAAGAACATCAGCAACTTCTGGTAAAGCTTATAGAAGGCAACGATGAATTGCTTGGCATGATCGAGCACATAATATCGGTGTACAGATATGATCGCGATGTCGACGCTGACGAATTCGAAAACGCCAATATAGCCAATTTGATAAAGGACAGCATCAAACAATTTTCAACTGCGCTTGCTGACCGCAACATAAAGCTCCTGATCAATATCGGTGATGAAGACGCCCTGTGCGTAAAAGGCAACAACGAATCAATTCGAATTGTACTGGTCAATCTTATGGACAACGCTCTTAAATTCACTCCCGAAAATGGCACTATCGAAATCTTGGCGCACCGTCAGGAAGACAGTGTGATGCTTAAAATCAATAATTCAGGCTCACGCATTGAAGGTGAGCAGCGCAGCAAACTATTCGAACGCCCAATTACAGGCGAAGAAGGTTCTGGATATCTTCCAAAAGTCGGATTAGGGCTCTACATGTGTCGACAGATTGTTGATGCGCATAAAGGACAAATCAGTTGTTCCTCCGATAGTCAGCAAGGCACTACCTTCATAATTTCGCTCCCACACAACCATGCCAGAGAAACTAGCTTCATGCCTGTTTAAGTCATTTCAATTTTCATCGTGCCGCCAAAGTCAGATGCTTGTTAACTCGAGCATCTGACTTGCCATTGCATATAACGAATTTAGCAAAAATCAGATATAACTGAGTAAGTGTGTATTTTAAGTTTGGGAAGGGTTATGAAAACAAACACTTGGTTACGTGCATCATTAGTCGCGGCGGCGATTCTTTTGAATACTGGCGTTGCTTTTGCTCACCCAGAAATCTTTTCCAGTCTGACGATAGATAAAGCGAGACAAGCAGCTGCAAAAGATAACAAGTTATTGATTATTGATTTTGGTGCTGTCTGGTGTCCGCCATGCAAGGCCATGGACCAAGTAACCTGGGTGGACCCGACAGTCGTCGCCTGGATAAAGAAAAACGCTATCGCTCTGCAGATTGATGTAGATAAAGATCGAGACATTGCTCAAGAAATGGACGTTCAAGCTTTTCCAACAGTCCTTATTTTTAAACCAAGAAATCTAGCCAAAGAAGCAGATCGCAAAATTGGATTTCAGAGCCCAAGTATTCTTCTAAAATGGCTCAACTCGAAAGTGCCCGCCTCCACAGCAGCGCCAGCACCAGTCAAAGCTAAATAATTTGGCACCAGTGGTAGTGTCACATTTAATCGTTTCGGTCAAGGCTTTCTTGACTATTTGCCCAAATACTTTAAGAAATTTTTGCTGTGCTGTTCAATAAATTGATCAATACTTGCTTCACGAACTGCTGAACCACCTAATTGGTTCTGGTGCATTAGCAGAATTAGAAGTGGCGAATATAGCGCAACCGCGGCAAATCGAAGTTCAACATCAGCGTCAACACTACCGTCGAGTTGATAGTATTTGAGCCATTTTTCGCAGGCTTGCAAAGTCGGCTCCAAGAAAAAGTTCAGGTAGGCAGGACCCAGAATCTTGTTTCCAAGTCCTTCTGTCATGCCAAATATATGCAGCTTTTCCAATTCGTAGTTAAGCATTGCATCTACAACATTGGTGAGTTTTGAGCGTATGCAATCTGCAAGTTCACCAGTTGGCTGCGCAGCCTCATTTAGATGGTACTGCGCAGACTGCCAAGTATGCTCCAGAAAAGCCGTAATGATGCCCTCACGTCCGCCAAAATAGTGATTAAGCGTTGGTATTGTGACACCAACACCTTCAGCAATTTGCCTCAGGCTAAGTTTTTCTGTGGGAACTTTTAGGAATAGGCGACCAGCTCTGACAAGCAATTCCTTACGCTTATCATCATAGTCTTTGCTGCGGCTGCCTTTGGGTTTACCTACCATCACGATATTGTAACACAAGCGTAATACAATACT
>JACMKL010000025.1 GCA_014380105.1 Candidatus Melainabacteria bacterium | reverse complement strand
TAAAGCGCAGGACTTTTCAGGATTTTCAGCAAAACAGAAAAGGCTAGCTCAATCGCACTATGCACAGAAAAATAAGTTGCCAAGGGCTCGCAAGCGGAAGAGTAGACAAGCCCGGAAAATTAGCCGCGCTCCCCAGCGCGACCGCGCTAACACTCGCCTGCTTTACTACTGCAACAATCTGCGACACATAGGTTGCTGCGAGATTGTCCGATCTGACAACGATAGAGGTATCTCATTTCACAATCTTTCTTTCAGGACTCACCCGAAAAAAACACCAGACATCAAGCCACTAAGCCAACTTACATGCGACCTCGATTCTCTAAGTGTCGACAGGTCAGTGTTACTTCCGGTGATTCCAGTCGTTAGATAGATGAGTAGGAAAGGAATGGCACAAGACGTTTCGCACCAGCACAGTTGTCTCAATCTGCTCGATGGTCCGAAGTGTGCTTTTCAATCCGGCAATGTTCAATATATTCACAGGAGACAATCCATGAGTTTGCTAGATAAGTTCAATAACCTCCGTGACGAAGCAGCGAAGAACATGAAGAAATTCGCGAACACCTCCTTTATGGAAGCTGTTCTCGCAATTTGCGCCCGAGTTGCCGCTGCAGACGGCGAAATCGCCGACTCAGAACGGAAGAAAGTTGCCGCAGCGATTGCAAAAACAGAAGCGCTTCAAGTATTTGATGCGTCCAAACTTCGCGACACTTTCAATCAATACTGCGAATTGTCTGTTGATGACTTCGGCTGCCTGGAGCTGCCTAAGAAGGTTAAAAAACTTTCGAGCAATCGTGATGCTGCAATTCAAGCAGTGAAAATCGGATACATCATCGCCAACGCCGACGGCACCGTCGATGAATCTGAAAAGACTGTGCTTCGCCAGATCTTGAAGGAACTCGGTATCACTGCAGATGATGCCGGCTTGCCAATCTAGATTCATCTGGGTCACACAGTTCTACTAATGCGGGCATGCCCTTTTCTGTGCATGTCTGCACTCTCATTGGCATTACTATTTGAGGAATCAATCAATATGTGGATCCTAGCTATCCCTGTCGGGCTCTTCTCACTATGGGGAGCGTATCTCGCTTTCAAGAAATTAGTAAGTCTGCGCCTGCCACCCAAGGTCGCCTTTCTTCTGGTTCTCGGAACAACTGCCTTCATGGTCGTCCCCTGGATGCTACCCGGTGGTATCTTCAAACTTCTGATGGCTGCAACATTTCTTTTGTACCTCGGTCTTGGTGCCAACTCCGCCTGGGATTGGATTACGCGCAAGAGTCGCTCTAATGGCAGCACTGTAGACATAAGTGCTACATCATTGGATTCCGCAGCCAAAGAGCAAATCACGGCGACATGCCTCACGCTAATGGCACTAGCCGATGCGCGGGACCCGAATTTCTGCTTTGAGACTGGTGCGATCCTTAGTACAGATCCCGTATTTGCCGGATATGCTCAATCTGAGCTGTATCGCCGACTTGAGCAAATTCAGAATGGGCTTGCCACATCAACAAGCAATTATGATTCAGCTTTCGCTCTGGTGCAAACAACTCGCTCACGCCAAGAAGTCAGCGCATTTGCCCGTCGCATACGTAGTGGCTTGAATGACCAAGCTCAGAACATGATCGACAAAGCAATCCGATAAATCAAGATAAGCAGAGCGACGTTAGCTCAGCTTGCTTACAGATAGACGCATATCTTTCATACGCGCTTGAGGGTTTCTCGAGAAATCGGCACAAGAGCCTCTCTTTTGTGCCGATTTTACTTCAAAGAAAAACTGTACATTATTCAAGGACAAAACATGAATCTGATTACCGGTCTACAAAATTCCGAACTCTCTTCCGTTCTAAGCGCGTCTGCTGCGACTGTGAACGCTCACGTCCATGCACCACTGGCGGTGCTGGACTTAACGTCAGCTATCGAAATTGTTCAGAATTTGCCGGCAACAGTAGTGGACCAGGTCCACAATTTGCTAAGCCAACTCTCACCTGAGGCTATCTATGAACTCGCGAAAAACTCGGTCATCCAGCTGCAGTCTTTCGGCATTGACGATTTTTTAGCTGGCGCTCCGATCGTACTCTCATTGGTAGTGCTCGAAGGACTACTCTCAGTCGATAATGCCATGGTCCTGGCGGCTATGGTGCGGCATCTTCCAAAAGACGAACAGCAACTTGCGCTGAAGGCTGGTATTGCCGGCGCCTATGTCGGTCGAATCTCAATGCTGGGAGCCGCAGCTTGGATTATCGGCAACCCCTGGGTGAAACTCGCAGGGGGTGGCTACCTGATCTACATGATGGTCTCTTCTTTAGGAGTGTCCGAAGAAGGCGAGGGAGAGGAAGAATCTCACGCCGGAAAAGGAGGCTTTTGGGCGACAGTTGTAGCTGTAGAATTTGCCGACTTGGCATTCTCAGTTGATAATGTGGCAGCTGCAGTGGCGATGTCTGACAAGATGTGGGCGGTGATTACGGGTGTTATGCTGGGCATCCTCGCCATGCGATTCGTGGCAGGGTTGTTCATCGGTTTAATCGAAAAATATCCTGTCTTGGAGAAAATCGCTTACCTCTTGGTGGGCTGGATCGGTATTCTTCTCGTACTAGAAGAGCAAGATCTCTTCGAGGCAAACGAATTGACGAAATTCGCAAGCATCAGTGCGATCATCGCTGCAGGGATGTTGTACGACCAGGTCCCTGCCGTCAACAAGGCTATGAAGCCTGCGGTCACCTGGACTGGAGAACTCTTCGGTAACATCTACGAACTGACTTCCGATGTACTCGCCCCTGTTGGCGCTATCTTGCGTCCAGTATTGAGCTACGCAGGTAATGTCGCTGGCGACTTGTGGGAAACAACCTCACACTTGGCTAAGCCTTTGATCTATTTGGGAAGCCGTCCCTATGCCGTTGGTCGCTATGTTCGCCAAGCATGTTTCTCCAACTCCAACTCAACCAAACAAATCAGTGCTTCCCCAGAAGATCTCAGCGTAGTCGAAGATACTGCTGAAGTTAGTTCTGAAAACGAAAGCAAGTAAATAGAGCACGATAGAGGAGCAGCATTTGCGGCTCCTCTCAACTCTCATCTCCTAACACTAAATAACAATAAGCTGCAGCAGGTTTCTTATGCCCAAAATGCGTTTCTATTTCGTATTGACGCTTTTTCTTATGCTGTTCCTCACAGCAAACTATCTAGAATTCCCAGTTCACACAGTGTTGATTCTAGGAATTGTGGTCTACCTCTGGTTCATGTTCCGATCGAGCAGCCCGAATCAGATCAATTTTCCTCAAATAAAATTCCCAGCTGTCGATCTTCTTTCGTTCTCATTGCCGTCTCGAGGCAACGCGCGCAATAGAAATGTTCGCAGCCAATTACTTGCCGGCATTCGCGGTTTCTCACTCAGTATCTTCGCGGACAAGCCTGCAATCATGCCATTCATCGGAATACGAGCAGGAAATTGCGTTAAGGAATTTCTGCACGAGAATCATCTGATTGTCGATCAGACAAATGCCTGGATATCGGATCCCAACCTAGCCAATCTGAGATTGACGGTGGTTATTCAGGCGTCGGGAGGAAACGTTCACATCACAGTGGTTGCAGAAATAGAAGGCATGGTATCAGTGACACGGTCCTTTGCCGACAATTCGCTGACAGTATCTGACAGCAGCATACTGAAGACATACTCTGACAGTCGAGTCAACCGGAAGGCGCTGGTAGTTCAAGAAGTGGAGAAAGCAATTCACGG